>NZ_JBDGJH010000009.1:0-264352 GCF_057656995.1 Mycobacterium sp. Soil_C_30
GCCGACAAACACCTCAACCACACCCACGACAAACCCCTCCAGGCAGTCGCCGCTTGACATAGGAGCAATGCTCGCTCTATCTGGGGCCGTGGGTTCCCCGAGCCGTGCTTCGGGGGCTGCGAGGACGGATGCTGCCGATTCTTCCGCTGCCCAGAGACCTGTCCTTGCAGTTCGTGCACGCCGACGACGTCGGTGACGCGGTGGTGCGGCTGATGCAGCAACGCGCGCGGGGCTCGTTCAACGTCGCGTCCGACGTCCTGGACCACACCGCCCTGGCGGACCTGGTCGGAGCCCGCGCGGTCGGAGTGAGCCCACCGCTGATGCGGGCAGTGGTGGTTGCCCTTCATCGGTTGCACATGGTGGCGGTCACTCCGGGTTGGTACGACGTGGCAACCAGAACCCCGCTGATGGACACTGCCAAGGCACGCCGGGAGTTGGACTGGAGCCCGACGCGGACCTCCACTGACGCGGCCTTGGAACTGCTCGACGGGCTCGCCGATGGGGTGGTGGGTCCAAGCGCTGCGCTCGGATACGGGCTCGGCGACCACAACGGCGGGTCGGCGTGGGTGCACCGGGTGCACGACGTCACGTTGCTGCTGTGGTGTGCGGCCGCCGTGATGCGGGCCTTGAAGCCCGGCCGCCCAGGACGTGTGCACACTGCCGTCATCGCGGCCAACCTGGCCGCGGGCACTCCGGCGGCCGTTGCCCGGGTCCGACAACGGCGCCGGGACCCCGTCGCACTGCTGGCGCCGGTCGCCGTCGGCGCGGCCGTTCTGTCCAGCTTGCGGGGCAGTCCGCTTGCCCTTGCCGCCACCACCGTGTTGGGGGTGCTCGGCATCGCCGAGCGCCGCCGCACGCCAACTGAGGTGTCCGATGAATAACGCACAGCAAAAAGATGATTCGCGAACAGTCGTCATCACCGGCGCATCCAGCGGCATAGGGCGCGAGACCGCGCTGCGCTACGGTCGTCGTCACGCTCGCCTGGTCCTCGCATCCCGATCGGAGGGCGCGCTGCGCCGGGTGGCGGACGAAGCGATGGACGCCGGCGCCACCGACGTCGTGGTGCACCCCACCGACATCTCCGATGCCGGGCAGGTGCAGCAATTGTTCGACGTCGCAGTCGATACGTTCGCCCACGTGCACGTCGCGGTGCAATGCGCTGCGATCACAGCCTTCGGCCGATTCGAGGACGTGCCACCCGATGTGTTCGAGGCAGTGATCGGCACCAACCTCCTCGGGTCGGTGAACGTCGCGCGATCGGCACTCACCCAGTTCCACGCGCAGGACGCCGGGCAGCTGGTCCTGGTCGGATCACTCCTGGGAGTGACCGCGGTGCCGTATCAATCTGCCTATGTGGCAAGCAAATTCGCGATATGCGGGCTGGTTCGTGCACTGCGCCAGGAGAATCGTGAGCGACCGGAAGTGCGTGTGCACGGGGTCTACCCCGGCCCGGTGGACACACCTGTCTACCGTGACGCGGGCACGTTCTCCGGACAGACGCCGCGCGTGCCGCCGACAGCGGACGCTCCGGCAGTCATAGCTGCGGCGATTGTGCGTGCCGCGGAGCGAAACCATTCAAGTGAGCGCCAGGTCGGCTGGTTCAACCTACCTGCTATCGCCGCGTATCGTCTGCTTCCCAACGTATTCGACGCCCTCATCGGGCCGTTGGTGCGCAGGATCATGTTCACCTCTGAGTCAAGCGAGGTGTCGGTGGGCAACACCTTCTCCTCACTCAAGCACCTTGAATCGCTCTGATAGCACTCCGCCGTTGCGCGCTGATTCGATACCTGTCAATATCGATGGGTGTCGAATCCAGAGGCTGTTGCGCCGGATGCCTGTTGTGTGACGCCGCCGCTGCTGCGTGAGCCGTTGACCGAGCCGGCGGCTGTCGACATGGCCAAGAAGTTGAAGGCACTAGCTGATCCGGTGCGGTTGCGGTTGTTCAGCGCGATCGCCAGCCATGCCGGCGGCGAGGCCTGCGTCTGCGACATCTCCGGCGGTATCGACGTTTCCCAGCCCACGGTGTCCCACCATCTCAAGGTCTTGCGCGACGCCGGCTTGTTGAGGTCGGAACGCCGGGCGTCCTGGGTGTACTACGCCGTGGTCCCGGAAGCGATGCGGGAACTGTCGGCGCTGCTGGACCTCGATGTCGCCCCGGTGACGGTATGACCGACACCGCGGCGTCGAATCCGGTGGCGCCGGTGGTGGGCAAGCTGTCGACGTTGGACCGGTTCCTACCGGTGTGGATCGGCCTGGCCATGGTCGCCGGTCTACTTCTGGGCCGTTGGGTGCCGGACTTGAACACCGTCGTGGAAAGCGTTCAGATCGACGGTATTTCGCTGCCGATCGCGCTCGGCCTGTTGATCATGATGTACCCCGTGCTGGCCAAGGTGCGCTACGACCGCCTCGACACCGTGACCGGGGACCGCAGACTGCTGCTGAGCTCGCTGGCGCTGAACTGGGTGTTCGGTCCAGCCCTGATGTTCGCACTGGCGTGGCTGATGCTGCCGGACCTACCCGAGTACCGGACCGGCCTCATCATCGTCGGCCTCGCCAGATGCATTGCCATGGTGATCATCTGGAATGACCTGGCTTGCGGCGATCGGGAAGCCGCGGCTGTGCTGGTCGCGTTGAACTCGATCTTTCAAGTTCTCATGTTCGCCGTCCTGGGCTGGTTCTACCTGTCCGTGCTGCCCGGCTGGCTCGGCCTGGCGCAGACCAGCATCGACGCCTCACCGTGGCAGATAGCCAAGTCGGTCCTGATATTCCTCGGCGTCCCCTTGCTGGCGGGCTACCTCTCGCGCCGGCTCGGCGAAAAGACCCGGGGACGCGACTGGTACGAGTCCACGTTCTTGCCACGGATCGGGCCGTGGGCGTTGTACGGGCTGCTCTTCACCATCGTGGTCTTGTTCGCTTTGCAAGGCGACCAGATCACCAGCCGGCCCCTCGACGTGGTTCGGATCGCGCTGCCGCTGCTGGCGTACTTCGCCATCATGTGGGGCGGCGGCTACCTGCTCGGCTCAGCGATCGGACTGGGCTATCAACGCACCACCACGCTGGCGTTCACCGCGGCGGGCAACAACTTCGAGCTGGCCATCGCGGTGGCGATCGCCACCTACGGTGCCACCTCCGGGCAGGCGCTGGCCGGAGTGGTGGGCCCGTTGATCGAGGTGCCGGTGCTGGTCGCCCTGGTCTATGTGTCACTGTCGCTGCGCCGGCGCTTCGCCGTCGCGACCCGAGAGACCAGGACAAGAGAATGACTGAATCGTCGCAGCCGTCAGTGCTGTTCGTGTGCGTCAAGAACGGCGGCAAGTCGCAGATGGCGGCCGGGCTGATGAGACACCTCGCCGGTGACTCCGTGAACGTCTATTCGGCGGGCACCAAACCCTGTTCGGCGATCAACGACCTGTCCGCCCAGGTGCTCCTCGAGGTCGGTGTAGACATCACCGCCGAGACACCCAAGCCGGTCGACTACGAGCTGGCCCGCGCCGTCGATCTGGTGGTCACCCTCGGTCGTGAGGCGCAACTCGATCCGTTGCCGGGAACGGTGATCGAGAACTGGGACACCGACGAACCGTCCGAACGTGGCATCGACGGGGCCGAGAGAATGCGGCTGGTGCGCGACGATATCGACCGCCGCGTGCGCGAACTGCGTGCCCGGCTCGCATTGCTGCGGTAGGGGTTCGGCACAAACCTCGCGTCGGTGTTCGCAAACAACTGCGGGACCGCCTCCTGGGTCCTAGATTGTCAGCGGACGGCCACACCTGGTGGCTGCCGGATCAGAGGTGGTGCCGTGGCAGCAAACGCCGGACAGGCCTGGTTGCTCCAGACGTCACCGGAACTCCGCCCGTGAGTCAATGGCTGGTCAGCCACATCCCGTCCTCCGTCCTGTTGATCGGCCTGATCGTGCTGATCGCCGGAGGAGCGGTCCTGTCGCAGAAGTTCGTGCGGCGTCGATATCCCCAACTGGCCCAAGGCGAGCACAACGACGTCACCAAGTTCACCTATGGGTTCATCGGCTTCGTCTATGCGTTCTTCATCGGGTTCGTCGTCTCCTCGATGTGGGGCCAGATCAGCGCCGCCGACACCGCGGCGCGCAGTGAAGGGGCCGCGGCGGTGCAGATGGTCAGAGACCTCACGGTGTTCGAGCAGGCCGACCGCGACCGCGTGCGCGAAAGCCTGCTCGGCTACGAACAGGCCGCTATCGCCGAATGGACTCACGCCAACGATGCCCGCTCGGCGGAGGCAGACAGGGCACTGTCCGAGGTGTACACCGCCTACCGGCAGATTCAGGCAACAACCGACAACCAGAAGACCTCCCTGGCAACGTCATTCTCCAACCTGGACGCCATGAGCCAGGCCCGCACGGCCCGAATCCTGACCGCCCGGGCAGACGTCGGACCACCGTGGCCGTTGTGGGCAGTCATCTTCCTGACCAGCGCGATGGTGCTCGGCACCGTGATCATCTACGGCGTCGACAAGCCACGCCAGCACTATCCCATGGTGGCCATCGTCGGCACGATCATCGCGATGAACCTCTTTCTGATCCTTCAGCTGTCACACCCCTACGTCGGCGAGATCGCGACATCCTCCGACCCACTTCACGAGGTGGTTCGAGAACTCACAGCCTCGCGTTAATCAAGCCCTGCCGGTGCCACCGTGGTACGGGCTGAGGTGGACGTGGCGACGGCGGTGGCAGCAGCCACCGCCGCGACTGCGCCGAGTGCGAGGAACATGGCCGCGTAGCCGCCGAGAATGCTCGCCAGCGCCGCACCGACGAACGGGCCGATCGCGGTGGCGATCATCACCGGTGCGTTCAGAATGCCACTGAGATGGCCGTAATGAGTTGCGCCCCAACGCTCGGTGACCGCGGTCGCCTGCAACAACGTCATGATCCCGCGCATCACCCCGGCACCGATCGCCACTGTCAGCAGTGCGGCGTAGCTGTTGAACACTCCGAGGAGCGCCGTGGTGACGGCGACACCGGACATGATGATCACCGTCCGAGGCACCACACCCACGCGACGCACCAAGGTCTGATAGCCAAGGCGTCCCAGTACCTGACCGGCGCCACCGAGGCCGAGCGCGACCGCCGCAGCGCCGGTACTGATACCACGCTGGCCCATCAGAGGCACAAGATTCGCGATCACCGCATACGACGCCACCCCGGAAAGTGCAAACGCCGCCACCAAAGCCAGGAAGGGGCCACTGCGCGCGATGCGGGTCGGGGATTGCACCGAGTGTTCGGAAACCACCGCCGGCCAGGGACGCCGCAGCCCGAAGAAATGCGCCGGGATGGTGACCACCGCCAGCACCGCCGCCAACACCAGATAGGTCTGGCGCCAACTCATTTGACCCGACAACGCCGCAGTCAAGGGTGCGAAAACGGTGCTCGAGAAGCCGGCCGCCAACGTCAACACCGTCAGTGCGCGTACCGCGTCGGCGCCGAAGTACCGGGTCAGCGCCGCGAACGCCGGAGCGTAGAACACCGCGCTCATCGCGACCCCGGCCAGGACCCACGCCGCGGCGAACCAGCCGTAGTTCGGCGCGGCCACCACCGCCACCACCGAAACAACCCCCAACACCGAACCGGCGGTCATGATCCAGCGCGGGCCGACGCGGTCCAGCCACCGCCCGACCGGGATCCCCACCAACGCCGAGGTCACCAGGCCGGCGGAGAACGCTGCGGTGACCGCGGGGGCGGACCAGCCGGTGTCGGCGCTGATCTGATCAGAGAGAACGGTGAAGGCGTAGTAGAGCACACCCCAGCTGGTGATCTCGGTGAGACAGAGGGTCAGCAGTACGCAGGGACGACCCGGCGCCGTCATCCGCCAATGGGGCTGGGCGACAACAACAATGGCCGCGGCGAGGACGGCGCCGGTCCACAGCAGCCGGCCCCGGCGTTCTCGCTCTCCGGGCTGTCGAACAAGCCCGCCCCGTTGCACACGCCGGTATCGGGCAACGTCAACTCCACCCGGCTCGCGGCCTCGTGATCGCCGGCCAGCTCGGCGGCGACACTGCGAACTTGCTCGTAGCCCGTCATCGCCAGGAACGTCGGTGCCCGGCCGTAGGACTTCATGCCCACGATGTACAGGTCCGGCTCGGGGTGTGCCAATTCAGCCGCCCCATGCGGCAACACACTGCCGCAGGAGTGCATGTTGGGGTCGATCGATTCGGCCAGGCGGACCGGGGCCTGCAGGATCGGATCCAACTCGATGCGCATCTCCGACAGGAACGACAGGTCCGGCCGGAACCCGGTGAGCACCACCACGTGATGGGCCGGCGGCACTGTGCGCCCATCCTCGGCGGTCACCACCGCGCATCCGTCCGTGAGGTCGACGCGCTCGGTGCGGAATCCCGTCAGCAGCGAGACCCGGCCCTGGTCGACCGCTTCCTTCGACCGGACCCCCAGCGCCCCGCGCTGCGGGAGTTCATCGGCGGCACCACCGCCGAAGGTGTTGCCGACCACCCCACGACGCAGCACCCACGTCACCGTCGTCGACGGATCCCGGCGCACCACCTCACCCAGCGCAATCACCGCGGTCATGGCCGAATGCCCGCTGCCGATCACCACCACATGCCGGCCGGCCAGCGCCGAGGCCTGCGCCGATGTCGGTGGGAGGTAGGTCAGCACCCCGGCGGCCGCAGCGCTACGTTCCCCGATCGCGGGAACGCCGTCAGCGCCAGCAGGATTGGGCTGTCCCCACGTGCCCGATGCGTCGATGACCGCGCGCGCCCGCACCCGGGACTCCGCTCCTCGCCCGTCGGTGATGTGTACGACGAACGGCGTCTCCGCGCGGCCCGGGCTGATCAGCCGGTCCCGTCCCAGCCGCGACACCGCCGTCACCCGTGCGCCGTAACGCACCCGCTCCCCCAAGGCGTCTGCCAACGGGGTCAGATAGCTGTCCCTCCACTCCCGGCCCGTCGGGAACCCGGCCTCCGGGGCCGTCCAGCCTGTGGGCCCCAGCAGCCGAGCCGCCGCAGGATCCACCAGCTCAGGCCATGGTGAGAACGTGCGGACGTGCTCCCACTGCTGGATCGCGGACCCGGCGGCTGCGCCGGCCTCCAACACCAACGGAATCAGTCCTCGTTCCAGCAGGTGCGCGGCCGCCGCCAGACCCAGCGGTCCAGCGCCGATCACCACGACAGGCAGTTCCGACACGCTCGCCCCTCTCATCGACATTCTTCGATGGGTCGATGGTGCTCCACGTATCGATGATTGTCAATGCGTGTGTCATCATGGGTGACATGGCCACCGGGACTGCCCCTTTGACCGCCAGTGACGTGGCAGCCTGCTGCTCGCCGCTGACCGGCGGCGCGCTCGACACTGCGGCCGCCGAACAGCTGGCCGCGTTGTTCAAGGCGCTTGCCGATCCTGCGCGGGTCAAGCTGGTGTCGCTGATCGCGGCATCCGACGGCGGCGAAGCATGCATCTGCGACCTCACCGAACCGCTGGGGCTGAGCCAGCCCACGGTCTCGCACCACATGAAACTTCTCGTCGACAGTGGGCTGGTGAGCCGTGACCAGCGCGGCAAATGGGCCTACTACCGCGTCAATGCCGAAGCGCTGAACCGCCTTGCCGTCGCCGTGTCGACCCCGACCGGATAGGTCTTGTCTCGCAGTGGCGTTCGCGGTTGGGCTTGACCCTCACCTCGCCGTCTTGCGCTGCACCTGGGCGTAAGCCGCGGTCGCGGCCAGGGCCATCAGTCCGACCAGCAGGTACTGCCAGGCCTGGGACAGCTTCAAGAAGATTGTCGCGTTACTGATCACCTGCAGCAGCAGCACGCCGAACAGGACGCCGACGAAGCTACCCCGGCCGCCGAATATCGAGGCCCCGCCGAGCACCACGGCGGTGATCGCGGCGAGCGTGTAGGTGATGCCTGCCGTGGGGTCGCCCACGCCGATCTGCGCCATCAACAGCAATGCGCCGACCGCAGTGAAAAGCGAGCTGGCCAGGTAGGCGATCATCTGCACGCTACTGACGCCAACGCCTCGCTTCCGGGCAGCTTCCTCATCAGAGCCAGAGGCCCGCAGCCGGAGGCCAAAAGATGTGCGGCGAGAAAGCAATTCGAGCCCGAGGAGCACGACGACGCCGATGATCGCGGCGACGGGGAAGGGGCCGACCCGGGTGTTGATGGCCTCCACGACGTCGAGCGCGATGACTCCCCCGGGCGCGTCCCGCCACACCAGAGACAGGCCCTGCAGACCGGTGTAAGTGATCAGTGTTGCCACCACCGGCACCACACGTGAGTAGCGCACCATCGCTCCGTTGGCGAGTCCCACTCCCCCGGCCAGTAGGAACATCAGGACAAAACCCAAGATCCACCAACCGAATCCGTAGCCCTCGACGATGAAGAACGACGCGACCACCACCAGCGTGCCACTGAGGGGACCCACGGAGAGGTCGATGCCGCCGGTGAGCATCACAACCAGCTGCCCGGCGGCCAGGAAGAGCACAGGGGCGGCGAGCATCAGCAGGTTGGCGATGTTGAATTCGGACAGGAATCGTCCGTTGACAGCGGTGGTCACGACGCCCAAGGCCAGGATCGCGGCCAGCAACACCAGGCTGGGGGTCTGCTGGCTGCCGATCAGCCGTTTCCACCGGCTGATCGTGCCGGTGCGTGGTGCGGTGACAGTTTCGGCCGCACCGTCGGCGCGGCCCGCAGTCAACGATGCCTCGGTGATGGCGTGCTCGGTGACGTCCTCACCGATGAGTTCAGCCACCACGCGACCACGCGAGAACACCAGCACCCGGTCGCACAGTCCGGCGAGCTCAACGTCGTCGGAACTCAGCACGACCACGGGTGTCCCGGCGTCGGCTACCTCGCGCAGACGATGGTAGATCTCTGAGCGGACGCCTACGTCGATGCCCTGGGTGGGTTCGTCGCACAGCAGTAGCTCGGGCTCGGACAGCAGCGCCCGGCCCAGCACGACCTTCTGTTGGTTGCCGCCCGAGAGCGTACCGACCTCGGTGTCGATGGTGGCCGTCTTGATGCCCAGCTCGGCGACCTGCTCGACGGCCAACTCCCGTTCTGAGCCAGAGGACACGAAACCGCCTCGGGCCACTCGCGACAAGGCGACCAGAGACAGGTTCTCCCGCACCGACAAGATCGGGGCGAGGCCTTCGATTCCGCGTTCTTGTGGCATCAGGATGATGCCCTTGTCGCGAGCGGCGCGCGGCGACGACAGCTGCAACCGACCGCCGTCGACCGCCACCTCACCGTCCGAGGCGATGGCCCCGCCGAGCGCGCGAATGAACTCGCGCTGCCCGTTGCCCTCTACGCCTGCCAGCCCGAGTATTTCGCGGCGACGGATACTCGTGGTGACAGCTGGTGCACCGACGGCTCCGAAATCGGTGAGAACGACAGCGGGTTCGCCGGGATCGGTGGCGCGGCCGGGGAACAGCGCCTCGACGGTGCGGCCCGCGATGAGCGTGACGATCTCGTCCTCGGTGACGTCGGCGGCGGCGAATTGACCACGGATCTTGCCGTCGCGCAACACGGTGATTCGGTCTGCGAGTTCCAGGACGTCAGGCAGTCGGTGGCTGATGTACACGATCGCGACCCCCGCCGCGGAAAGTTCCCGGATCAGCTGGAACAGCCGTGCAGATTCTGCAGCGGCGAACGGTTCGGTGGGCTCGTCGAGGATCAACACGTTCGGATCACAAGCCAGCGCGCCGCAGATCTCGATCGCCTGCTTCTCCGCGAGGCTCAGCTGTCCGGCGGGCACTCGGGTATCGATCGGAATGCCCATCGGCCTCAGCTTTTCCGCGGCCCAGGCATCGACGCTCCGCTGCGGCGGGCGCAGGCTGGGCGGCACGGCCAGAGCGAGGTTCTCGGCGACGGTGAGGTCCGGCAGTATCGCCGGAACCTGATAGGCGATTGCCAGGCCGGACTCCTTGGCAGCCAGCGGTGATGCGGAGGTCAGCTCGTCGTCGCCGATGCGGACGGTACCGCGGTCGGGGGCCAGCGCGCCGGATGCGACGGCCATCAAGGTGGACTTGCCGGCTCCGTTGCCGCCGACCAGTGCGTGTACTTCGCCGGGTTCGGCCTGGAACCCCACATCGTCGAGCGCGGTCACCCCGGGAAATGTCTTGGTGACCCCGACTACGGACAGCCCACGGCGAAAGCGCTGCGCCCTACTGTTCGGCATGGTCTTCGGCCCTTCGTCGAAGTTGGAGGTGGTGGTCACTTGTAGATCTCCGCGAGCTTGTCGACGCTGAGTTCCGAGGACGTGACGGCGCTGGCGGGCAGGGTCGGGTCACAGATTGGCGTGAGCTCGGGGTCGAGCGAGTTCATCACGATCGGCACGTTCACGATGTCGGGTTCCGGTTCGGGGATGCCCTGTGCGGCGGCGACGGCCTTGCGCAACGCGAGCCGGATGATCCACGTGCGCGCCGTGACGGCGACGATCTGGAATTGCGGTTGCTTGGGATTATTCTCCACCCAGGCACATGCAAACCCGTTGTTGTCGTTGGCCGTCCATACGGGAAGGGGGCGGCCGGCTTGGAGGAAGGCGCGGATGCCACCCAGCGAGCTGTCTCCCGAATCGGTGATTACGGCGTCGATCTTGGGGTACTTGGCCAGCAGCCCGGCGACCACACGCTGGGTCTGGGCGGGGTTCCAGCCGGTGTCGATGGGAGCGCCCGGGTCGTTGAGCAGCGTTACGCCCTTGCACTGCGGGTTGCCGGCGAGTTCGTCCTCAATACCGTGGATCTCACTGAGGCTCTGGGCATTTCCAGGGGTGCCGCCGAGGAACACCGCGTTGCCGCCTTCGGGGCCGAGCGCTTGGCAGACCCACCGGGCCCAGACAGCGCCGTCGGTGACGGTGTTGTGTCCGACGAACGTCGTGTAATCGACGCCCGGGGTGCCGCCTGGGCTTGCGGTGTAGGGCACCACGGCCACGCCGGCCTCGAATGCTTCGCGCAGTGTCGGCAGCAGCGCCGGGCCGGCGTCGGGGAACACCACCAGGGCCTGGACGCCCAGCGCCACAAGGGCTTTGATATCGCTGATCGCCTTCTGCGGGTTGTTCTGGCCGTCGGCGTAGGGCAGCACCTCGATGTTGGGACACTTGGCCGCTTCATCCTCGAACTCGGCGCGCGCCGTCTTACGGAAGGCATTGTCACCGACGCCGTCGGCAAGTGCGACCTTGATGGGCCGGTCACCGCAGAAGTCGGTGATGGGCTTGAGTTCGTCAACGGAACCGCTGAGTGCGGGGTCCAGATAGACGGGGGCGACCTGGAACGCCGCGGGCGCGCTGAACGGTCCGCCCGCGCACGCACTCAGCATCGCGCCGGCCAGTAACGTAGCGACCGTGGCCTTGATACGGATGGTCACGCCAAACCTCCTGTCGATCTTGCCTTTTGCGTAGAACGGAGAGTGACGAAGCGTCGCCAGTCAGTGCCGCGCAGCACGATGGCGGCGGCCAGCACCAGCGCCTGGATCAGCAGCTGCATCGCCGTCGAGGCACCCGCGGCGAGCACCACCTGTCCCAGCTGGGTGAGGAACAACGCGGCAACAGCGGTCGCGGCGATCGAGGACACGCCCCCGCGCAGCAATGTCCCGCCCAGGACCACCGCGGCGATTGTGGTGAGTTGATAAGTCTGCCCCAGCTGCAGGTCAGGGGTGCGCAAGTACGCGGCCAGCAGCATTCCTGCGGTGGCATAGGCGATTCCGGCAAGCACGTAAGCCATGACCCCGTAGGTGCCAGTGCGGAGCCCGGCGATGCGGGCCGCGGGCACGCCCGCCCCGACCGCGACGAACCGGCGACCCGCAACGCTGCGCTTCAGCACCAGCTGTGCGAGGAGAACCAGCAGAACAGCCAGCAGGAACAGCGTAGGGACTCCCAGAACGGAACTGACCGCAAAGGCGCTGACGGCGGGGTCGGCCGTGCCAGGGAAGCCCCCGGACAGAACCAGCACCAGCCCCGTGAGCAGTGAATTGACCGCCAGCGAGGCAACGAACGCGGCGACCGAGAAGCGAACCACCGCAAGGCCGATCACCACTCCTGACACCACACCCGCGGCGAGGCCCAGCGTGATGCAGGCCAGCGTGGACAGGCCGCCTTCGGCGAGCTTGGACACACACACCGCGGCGACGGCCATGACGCCGGGAACCGACAGGTCGATGCCGCCGTGCGTGATCACCAGCGTTTGGCCCAGTGCGGCGATCGCCATGACGCCGGCGAACGGCAACATCGCGGTCAGCGCTGACCCGGTGATGCTGCCAGGGGCGATCAGCGGGCTGATCACGAAGACGGCAACGGCCAGCAGCCAGATCGGCGCGAACCGGTCGGCGCGGATGCGTTGCACGAGTCTGGCGGTTTGCTGCCCGCGCTGCGGCGGGGTTTCGGTGGTCAGAGTTGGCATATCGGTCCTCCGGTGGGCGGGATCAGACGCTGGTGTAGCCACCGTCGACGGCCAGGGCCGCACCGGTGACGAAGCTGGAGTCGGAGCTGAGCAGGAACGCAATGGCCGAGGCCACCTCGGCGGCCTCGCCGACGCGGCCGATGGGGTGTGCCGCGTAGAGCGCACGCCGGGCCGCGCCGGGATCGGGTTGCGAGCTGAGATAGGTTGCCAATTGACGGGTTTCGACCGTGCCGGGGCTGACGACGTTGGCACGAATGCCGCGCGCGGCGTACTCCACCGCGATCTGACGAGTGAGTTGTGCAACCGCACCCTTGGACGCGCAGTACGCGGCCTGATTGGGCAGTGCCACCGTGCCGGAGATCGAGGACAGGCTGACAATTGCGCCCGGCCGGCCCGTGACCTCGAGCCGGCGGATGAATTCACGGCAGGTCAAGAAGACGCCCGTCACATTGACCGACTGCACCGCGTTCCAGTCCTCGAGGGTGGTGTCGAGGAGTGACTTGGAGATCATTACGGCCGCGGATGTCACCAGACCGTCGACGACGCCGAATGCCTCATATCCCCGGTTCACCGCGTTCGCAGCGGCCTCTTCGGTGGAGAGGTCGGCGATGACTGTGACCACCTCGGCTCCCTGGGCTTTCGCTTCATCAGCGACCCCCGTCAGACGGGTGTGGTCGATGTCTGCGAGGACAAGACGGTGGCCGCGCTGCGCCAGGAGCAGGGCCGTCGCTGCCCCGATACCGCTGGCAGCGCCCGTAACTAGGGTGGTTGGTGTCAGATCCGTCATCAGCAGATCTTCCCTTCGGCATGCTGCATGCAGCACATTAAGTAGCCCACGTCACACACATTGACATGCTGCATGCAGCATGTCAATGTGAATCGGCAGGTGGGTTGAAGTGGAGGTGCAGGTGTCCGAGGTAGCAGGTGCCGATCCCATGATCGCCGTCGCACAAGTGCCGTCGGTGCTCGGCCATCCCGACGCGAACATCGAAGCGATGGCCGGCTGGTGGCGTCAGGCCGCTGCGCAGGGTGCACACCTGACGGTGTTTCCGGAGTGCGCCCTGTCGGGATACATGATGGACTCGCGCACCCAGGTCGAGGACGCCGCCATCGTGGCATCCGAGCAGCGCCTGGCCACCCTGGTCGAAACCGGTTCAGCGACAAACAGCTTCGCGGTGGTCGGACTGTTGGAACGGGCGGGGGAAAGTGTTTACAATTCTGCGCTGCTCATTGGGCCGAGCGGTATCGCCGGGACCTACCGCAAGCAGCACCTGCCACGACTAGGCGCCGATGCGTTCGTCGATCCCGGCGACGCTCCGAGGGCGCGGGTCTTGGACACCGGGCGTCTGCGCGTCGGCATGATGATCTGCTTCGACCTGCGGTTTCCGGAGTGCGCCAGAGACGTGGCACTTGGTGGCGCCGACCTCATCGCGATGCCGACCAACTGGCCGTTGACCGCGACGTTCCTGGCTGAGCACATGACGCGCGTGCGCGCAGTCGAGAACCTGATCTACCTGGCCGTCGCCGACCGCTGCGACAATGAGTCCGGCACCGATTTCCTGGGCCGCAGCCAGGTGGTGTCGCCGTCGGGGGACGTTCTGGTGGACGGCGGATCCGAGCAGGGTGTGTATCTGACCCCCCTGGATCTGGCCCGATCACGCAGCAAGACTCTGACTTTCGACGATCCCCCGTACTCCCTGCCGGTATTCGAGGGCAGACGCCCAGATCTGTACTCGTCGCTCACCAGTCCCGTCGCTTCGGAAGGAGGCCACCATGTGTGGACCCGGAATCATCGATGAACGCACGCGTGACCTGATTGCCGCGCACGCCGCGAGGTTCCGCGAGATCACGATGAGCCC
The DNA here is from genome assembly GCF_057656995.1 of Mycobacterium sp. Soil_C_30. Classification (NCBI taxonomy): domain Bacteria; kingdom Bacillati; phylum Actinomycetota; class Actinomycetes; order Mycobacteriales; family Mycobacteriaceae; genus Mycobacterium; species Mycobacterium sp. Soil_C_30. Next base: position 14,227 of record NZ_JBDGJH010000009.1, read on the forward strand.
GTTCGGCGCAGATGACGAGATCGGCATGTTGAACCTCATCAGCCCGGAGAAGTCGCGCGAGGTGATGCGCGCCGCCGACGGTGGTGCAGCGATCGATCTGTCGGTCGACTATTTCATCGGCATGCCGTCGTGGACCAAGGCCGGCGACCCGGGTTTTCAGCAGTGGATGACGCACACCCCGGCAGGAACCGTACTGGACGACATCACCGGCGTCGGCACCGAACAGAACCACCTGGTGGCGTACTCCGGTGACGCAATGTCGATGTACACGCACTGCGGCACGCACATCGACACGCTGAATCACTTCGGCTACCACGGCAAGATCTTCAACGGTTACGAAGCAGCGCAGTGCATTTCATCGCGGCACTGGATCAAGTGCGGGGCCGACAAGTTTCCGCCGATCATCACCCGGGGCGTACTGTTCGACATCGCGGCACTCCATGACGTCGACGTCCTTCCAGACAACTACGGCATCGGCGCCCAAGATCTCACCGACGCGCTGAAACGCCAGCACGTCGAGTTCCGCCCGGGCGACGTCGCGCTGGTGCGCACCGGGCGAATGCGGTATTGGCCCGACACCGATCGCTACATCGACAACGCGCCGGGGCTCAATCGCGAAGGTGCGGAGTTCCTGGCCCAGGCCGGAGCCGCCGTGATCGGTGGCGACAACTTGGCGTTGGAACAGTCGCCATCACCAGATGCCGAGAACTGGCAGGTGGTCCACACATATCTCCTGGCAGAGGCGGGCGTTCCGATCATGGAGGTCGTCGACTGCGAAACGCTGTCCGGGCAGCGGCTTTACGAGTTCGCTTTCATCGGCGCGTGCATGAAGGTACGCGGTGCCACCGGGGCCCCCATGCGCCCGCTGGCAATGCCGCTACTGCCCCACTGAGAGGATTGACATGTCTGAATCGTCCGGGTACCAGCCCGGCACGTCGGCCGTCGACAGCAGTCGCACGTCGTATGGTGACGCTGGTTTCAGCCGCTATCTGCGGCGCGCGTTCCTCGCCTCGGCGGGCTACGACGATGAGAGCCTCGAGCGGCCGATCGTCGGAATCGCAGTCACACAAAGCGATTACAACACCTGCCATCGCGATATGCCGGCGCTGCTGGCAGCAGTGAAGCGCGGTGTCGAGCAGGCCGGTGGGCTGCCGATGGACTTCCCCACGATATCGCTAGGGGAGATCCTGACGTCGCCGACCACGATGCTGTTCCGCAACCTCATGGCTATGGACACCGAGGAGATGATCCGGGCGTTGCCGATGGATGCGGCGGTGCTACTGGGCGGCTGCGACAAGACGGTGCCGGCGCAGCTGATGGCAGCGGCCTCATCAGACATCCCGGTGATGCTCGAGGTCGTCGGCCCGATGATGACGGGGTCGTGGCGCGGTGAGCGATTGGGCGCGTGCACGGACTGCCGCCGGTTCTGGGGGGCACACCGCGGGGGCGAACTCGACGGCGACGAGATCGTTTCGGTGCGGCAGGAACTGGTGTCTACGACAGGTACGTGCACGGTGATGGGCACGGCGTCGACCATGGCGGCGCTGACCGAGACGCTCGGCATGATGCTGCCCGGCGGGGCGACACCACCCGCAGTGAGCGGAGCCCGGCTGCGGCATGCGACGGAAACCGGGCGCCGCGCAGTTGAATTGGCCCGGGCGGGAGGGCCGCTACCGCGCGAGGTGATGACACGGGAGGCGTTCGAGAACGCGATTCGGGTGCTCGCGGCCATCGGCGGCTCGACCAACGCCCTGATTCACTTGACCGCGGTGGCTCGCCGCGCCGGAGTGCCGCTCGAGATGGCGGACTTCGACAAGATCGGCCTGGATACACCGCTTCTGGTGGACCTCAAGCCGTCGGGGTCCGGTTACATGGAGGACTTCCACCGAGCCGGTGGCATACCCGCGCTGCTGACCGAATTGGCGCCGCTGCTGCACCACGACCACCGCGGGGTGAGCGGGCGTTCGCTGAGCGAGTTGATCGCAGAGACCGGCGCGCCGGCGGAATGGCAGAACACGATTCGGCATCTAGAGGATCCGTTGGGTCCGCCGGGGGCGTTGGCGGTGTTGTCGGGGTCATTGGCGCCCAACGGGGCGATCATCAAGGCGTCAGCGGCGAGCCCGCACCTGATGCAGCACACGGGTCCGGCGATCGTCGTGGACAACCCAGCTGATGCCGCGGCGATCTTGGACGACCCGGATCTGGACGTGACGCCCGACCACGTTCTGGTCATGCGGTATTCGGGACCGGTGGCGGCGGGCATGCCGGAGGCCGGTGCGCTGCCCATTCCGGCGAAATTGGCGAGGGCCGGGGTGCGAGACATGGTGCGGGTGTCGGACGCGCGGATGAGCGGGACATCGTACGGAACGGTGGTGCTGCACTGCGATCCGGAGGCCGCCGCGGGTGGTCCACTGTCGGTGGTTCGCAACGGGGACCTGATAAGGCTCGACGTACCGAATCGGTCAATCGACCTGCTGGTGCCCGCGGAGGAGATCGCCCAACGGCTTCAAGCGTTCACGCCCCCGCCGCGGGCGGCGCGAGGTTGGCGGCGGCTGTACGAAGAGACGGTGCTGCCGGCCAGTCAGGGAGCAGATCTGTCCTTCCTCTAGACATGCCGTACCCATGCAGCAACACGGCGCATGCTGCATGCATCTATGCTGAACCGAATGTGTCGGCTGAGCATGGAGGCGTGAATGGTGTTCGACGCCGGACAGGTCTCGCTGACCGATCGGGTGTACGACGAATTGATGCGCGCCGTCCGGGAAGGCGAGTTGCGGCCGGGGACCATGCATTCGGTGGTGGAGATCTCGGGCCGTCTAGGGGTGTCGCGAACGCCGGTGCGCGAGGCTTTGCTGCGGATGGCCAGCAATGGAATGGTGCGATTCGAGCGCAGCCGCGGGGTGCGAATTCTCGAAGTGTCGACTCGGGACATCGAGGAGATCTACTCGCTGAGAATGATGCTCGAGGTGCCGTCGGCGTACCGGGCGGCCGAACTGATGACAGACGAGTTGATGGCGCCGGTGCAAGAGGCATTCGACCGGATGCGGGAAGCAACCGAGGCGGGTGATGAGGCGCAATTCCGGGCCGCCGACGTGGACTTCCACGCGGCGATCATCGCGGCGGCGGGCAACCGGCGCGTCTCCGAGGCCGCCGCGAACACCCGAATGCAGATGATGGACCGCGGCCTGTCCACGACCGCCACCCGCACATTGGCCGACATCCTGCTCGTGCACGAACGCATTCTGAATGCCATTCGCGATCGTGACGCGGCGGGCAGTGCCGCTCGGATGCGCGACCACCTGGTTGAAACAGTTGGGCTTCTCCTCACGCAATCCACCGGAGACCCCACGGTGGCTGCCTCATACGTGCCACCGCCACTGCCGGTCGAATAGCGCCGTCTTCGCCCAACCACTACCTTCCGGGGCGCAACCTTTTCGGCGGTCAATTACGCGGTGCACCATGACTATTGGCGCTCTGCTCGATCCGCTGTCCTTCGCAATGTCTTACGGCGCGCGTCCTGAACAAGTGTCGGATCTCAGACTCGGGACATCTGACGGCCGATCGAGCTGCGAGTATTCGGGCCTTCTCAGCTACGTGGCACACACTCATGTCTCATCTACCGGTTAAAACCGGAGACCGTGGGGGTTGTGTGCTTGACGGCGAACGGATTCAAAGAGGAGCAGAGCTAGAGCAGCTCTGTTGCGTTACCGCCGTTACGTTTTGCGGTGAACATCGCCTGGTCAGCTCGCTCGATCGTGGCATCGAGCAACGCAGCAGGATCACCGTCGGGGGCAGCAAAGTTGGCGACGGCCACGCTGGCGACGCCAACGCTTGCGGTGATGGCGTAGTCGGTTTGAGTAGCAATCGCCAGTCTGACGCGATCGAGGTCGCGATGGGCCCGCCAGCCCGAAGCTAGGTCGACGACGACGAATTCTTCGCCGCCTACACGCGCTACCAACGCACTGCCCCGCACTGTGGACTTGATGTGCCGTGCAGTGCCTATCAGCACCGCGTCTCCCACCTTGTGACCGAAGTTGTCATTGATCTCTTTGAAGCGATCTAAGTCGATGACCATCACGGTCACCTCGGCGTCCGTCGTGATGGCATTGTGCATGAGGTCGACAAACTGCATGTGCAAGCCGCGTCGGTTAAGCAGACCGGTCAGCGGATCGCTGATGGACTTATTCGCGTCGTTCCGAAGAGCCCAGATCGCGGCTTGGATGCCCAGAGGTGGCCCGACGAGAAGCGCCACCGACAGGAGTGTCTTTGCAGTGAATCCGACAACATCGAACTCCGCGTCGATGCCTATCCGAACGGCTAGGGCTGCCGTCGTAGCAAGAATCCAGGTTATATGTGCAACAAGCAATTTGGGGCCCTCAAAGAAAATCAGGTACACCGAGAGCATGGTGAAGAAACTCAACCCGAACGAGCCCATCACCCAACTTGCATCGAGCACAACCATCACGGTGATCGCGATGTCGGCGGTGACGACGAACGCAACGGAAGCCCACCGCGGCGGCCAAGGGCCGCGACACCATACCCACGCCCAGAAGAGCTGTAGCGCGACGAACACCGCTACGGCAAACCGCGACGCTGAAGTAGCGGCGGAGGGCAGCAAGACAACGGCTGAGATCACCGCGTCCAGGCCTGTTCCCAGGCCGATCAGTACCTGGACCGCCGTGGAGATGGACCGCTTGCTGAAATACTGCACCTGTGCCTCGTAGTCGACCGGCTCGCTCCACCAGTCGCGGACGAGACGGCCGAACAGCGCCACACTTCTCGAGTACGCCAACTCGCCACCCCCGTTAGCGGCAACAGAACCGACCTGGCCAGCTCAGTCGCGCGGTGAACCGAGGCCACCTGGCCGAGCAACCAACTATAGATGCCAGATCCGGCCTATAGATTCAATAAAACCCCCTGCTCGACACCCTCACGATGATCCAGCCTGCACACGGGACGTGGAGCCCTGGCGATCCCGCCCGACACGTCGGAGCGGGTGACTCATGGGCTGATGCGGATGGGGCCGGGGTTCCAGAGTCCTGACCGGGTGGTGGTGCCGAGGGTGATGTCGGCGGGTTCGGCTTGGTCGATGGGATCGAATCGGCGCAGCGATCCCCAGTCTCGTCCCCAGTCGCGGGACAGGTAGCTGGGCAGCACGTGGGCGCGTAGCAGGAGGTCGGTGATTCCGAGGAGTCCGCCGTTGCGGCCTTCCTGCCAGGTGTCGGGGTTCTGCAGCTTTGCGGGGTAGTCCGGTGAGATCCTGAACCGGGGCACTTCAGTGACGCCGTTGGCGTGGAGCATCGGACGCTGGCAGGGGAAGACGAGGCCAACCATCCAGTCGAGCAGGACGGGGTGGGTGGATCCGACGTACTCCTGCAGCGACCGGAGTTCGGGCGCCCGTGGTGGGGTGACCGCGATCCAGTCGCCGAGGTTCAGGGAACGATCGTCGGCGACGATCCGCACGAAGGTGGCGCTGTCGGGGATGCTGCTGCGGGGGAAGCGGAGGTTGCGCCACGCGGGTTGCGGGCCGGTGTCGTACGGGATGAGCTGGCCGGCAGCTTGCGGTGTGCCGTCGGGCCCTTGGTGGCCATATTCGAGTGCGACGGTTTGGGCGTCGGTGCGTCCGCGCAGCACGCTGTCACCAGTAATGGTGCCTGCGGCGGTGACCACGATCAGAGGATGGGCGGCACCCGGCGCCGGGAGCCGGTACCAGGCGGAAACCAACATGCTGGGTTGTTGTGGGCCGGCGGTGAAGCTGCCCGCGATCGGCACTCGCGCGGGATCGAGGCCGTAGGGCAGCGGAACGCTGGAGCCGTTGAGGCCCGGCTCGCTTAGGGCGGTGGGCGCGTCCCGGTCCCAGTCGGTTCCTGGTTGCGGGTTAGGTTGCCAGGTCGACTCTGCCAGCGTGTGTTCCGGTACGCCGTTCGGGGTGAAGCCGATGGGGTCGGGTCCGCCGAGTGGGCCCAGTGCACCGTCGGCGCCGGGTTGGGCGTCGAGGAAGCCGCGATTGGGGTCCGGCTCGACCAGCACGTCGTCGGCGAGCCCGCAGCCGCCGGTGAGTTCGCGGATGTTGGCCCAGCCATTGGAGAACGTCGGGTACTGCCGCACCATACCAATGAGTTGGGAGGCCAGAAAGACCACCACCATGAGCCCGGCCGCGATCGGAATGGGCGCGGCGGTCAGTGCTTTGACGCTTCGCGGCGCAGCGTGGTCACGGCCGGAAACGTGGGTCCAGGTGGCGTATCCGCCGCACAGCACGGCGAGGGTGAGCAGGACGGCGCTGACGGTGATCGGCCCGACAGCGGGGGCGGCGTCGTTGAAGTAGACGCCGTAGCTGGAGACATACCACCAGCCTTTGGTGGAGGCGAAACACAACGCGAGCACCGTCAGCACACCGGTCAGAACCGCAACCCGGTTGCGCCGTGCGCGCAGCACGGTGGGGCCCAGCACGACGGTGGCCAGGGCTGCCATGGCGGCACCGACGGCGGCGAACAGCCCGAAATGATGCACCCACTTGGTCGGGGCGAAGGTCAGAAAAAACAGGGTCGCTGCGATGGTCCCGATCAACCGCCACACCGGCCCGGTGGCGATACCGGTGATTCGTTTGCGGCGCAGCAGCACCAGCAGTGTCGGGACGAGGCAGGCAATGGTGATCAGGATGCCGAAGCGTCGCGACAGGGCCCCGTCTGTAGTCGGCAGGATGAGGTAGAAGTAGCGCAGGTTCTCGGTGAACCACGGTTGGCTCGGCCCGATCGCGGTGCGCACCCGGGTGGCTTCGAGTACCGAGGCAACTGTCTGGTCGGCGAACACGACAGTGAGCACTACGACACCTGTGGCGAGCAGCGGTGCGACCGTGGTCCAGAACCCCCACTGCCCGCTTCTGGCGACGACGATCCTCAACAGGGGCCGGCTGCCGGCCAACAGGGCGGCCACAGCGATCAGGCCGGTGGGCTGGATGCCGAGGGTGAACGCCGCCGTCACGATTGCCAGGGCGGCGGGTGTCAGTCGGCGGGAGATGATGGCGCGTTCGATGAGGACGTAGGTGATCAGCGCGCCGGTGGCGATCTGACCTTCTGGGCGCAAGCCGTTGTTGAACGGCATCCACGCCGCGCAGAGCACCAGGGCCGCCGCCCACAACGCGGGCGTGCTGCGGGCCACCGAGGGCCCGAGCCGGGGCAGCACCTCCCGCGACAGCAGAACCCAGCAGACGAGGACGCAGATGAGGTCGGGTAGTCGCATCCAGAGGCTGATGTCGCTGACATTGGTCATCAGCGCCAGCAGGTTGTAGTACCAGCCGAACGGATCTTCCGGGCTGCCGAACCAGCGGAAGTAGTTCGACATGTAGCCCGCGTGCCCGGCCACCCGCGCCATTTGCAGCTGGTAGCCATCATCGGACGAATTCGCCCCTGCAACAAACCAAACCACGGAGATGCCGATCACCGCGGCGTCAGCGGCGGTGAAGCTCCGCCACCGTGTCGGAATGACCTTGCGCGTCCGGTGGCCGTCGCGGCGATCCAGACGCCACAACGCCACCACGGCGATGACGGTGGCGCCAATCCCGCCGACCATCGCCATCAGTTTCGCTGTGCTGGGTGTCGAGGTGTAGCGGGTGTCGATGACTGCGGACACCCACAGTCCCGGCGGGGCGGGACCGGCCAGGTCGGTGAACATCCCAACGATCTGGGGCCGCAGATTCGGGTCCGGGTAGCCGCTGCGACGCTCGACCCCCTCCTCGTCCGTCAGCCCCACGAATGTCGCGAACGTTCCGGCCCGATCCGAGGTGATCCTAATCCGTTGGCACCGTGAATCTTCGACATCGGCCCGCGCGACGCTGGCAACGACCACGTTGCGAACGATCACATCAACGCGGCTCTCGCCGGCTATCACCGCAAGTCCATTCAGGGTGGCGTCCCGCGCCTGCGGCGGGGCCGTCCCCAGCACCGTGCCGCCAGCGGGCGGCAGGTCGGCGACAACGGCGCACGGGATCGTGGCCGTCAACGACACCGGTGTCAGCGTGATCAACGGCGCCGTCACATCCTCGAGCTGGGAGCGCTGCGGCCAGGTCAGCGTCGCGGTGGTCTGCACCACAGGCAACAACGGCGTCAGCACCGACAACACGAACCCCACCAGGCCCGCCGCCGCTGCCACCCACCGCGCGACCATCACCTCGCGTCCCGGTCGCGCGCCGGTGGCGGGGGTGACCGTCGAAACCTCTCCCAACGCCGTCATCGCGTAGCGCCGATCCGGTGGGCTATCAGCTGGAATCGCCGAATCGTTAGTTCCCCCATCACTCAAGCAGTAACTGAAGCAAGTGTTACAGTCAAGGCTGTGCCCCGCCCGTTCGACTACGCGAAACGCGATCAGCTGGTCGAGCAGGCCACCGAGGTGCTGGCCCGCACCGGCGTCATCGACACCTCACTGCGGTCCCTGGCCGCCGAGATGGGCACCAGCGCCCGGATGCTGGTCTACTACTTCGGCAGCAAAGAGCAGCTGATCCTGGCCGTCATGAACGGCCTGCAGGATCAGAACGTCCCCGAACCCGAGCTGTATACGACTGCCGAGGAACTGCGCCAGTGGTGCCTCGACGATTGGCATGAAATCACCCGCGGCAGTCAGCGCGCCCGATTGCGGATCCTGGAACAGGTATTCGGCGCCGCGTGCGGCCAAGACAGCCCCTATGCCCGCTACACCTCCGACACGTTGGCGCAGTTGGTTCGCAACGCGCAACTGCGATTTGAAGCGATCGGCATGCCCCGGCCCATCGCGGAGACACGCGCACGTCTGGCACTCGCCGCCATTCAAGGGCTCGTCATCGATTTCTTCACCACCGACGATCCAGAACGTGTTGACGACACCCACCGCCGCATGGTGGACGACCTGATCCTGGCACCCTTCGAACCCGAAAACCCACGCCGACAGCACCGCACGCGATCGACAACCCGCCGTTCAAAGGCACGACCCAACCATGGAGCGGTATGACGGTGCCAGCGCGGGACGGGCCAGCGTGTCCAACCAAGCCAGAGCCGTTGGGCGCCTTGGGTTCCTGTTTTGCCTAGTTATAAGTCGCTGCCTGTCCGACCGGCGCCCTCCATTACGTCTAGCAAGGCGACTATCAGGCCCAGCGCCTACCGCTCCTGGACAGCACATCCGCGACAATCCTCACCCTTTGACCTGAAATGGTGAGACGTACGAGTCAATTGCCGAAGCAATAGAAACTGCCATCTTGTGCCAAACGAAATGACGGAGCGCCCCGCAGATTGAGAACTGACAGGTACCCGGTCCTGCTAAGGCCGTCGGACAGTGCCCCATAAGCTGAGCTAATGCCGATGAAGAATCATTAGCTGTACTGATCGTCTGGCGGCCCCTAGCGTTGGAGCTCGTGAGTACTACCGCGCTTGTCATCGCTACGGGATTTCTGACGTCCATGACCCTGATCGCTGCGATCGGGGCGCAGAACGCGTTTGTATTGCGTCAGGGGATCCGAGGCGAGCATGTCGGGGCCGTGGTCGCGTTGTGCACGGTCTCGGACATGGTGCTGATCGGCGCCGGCATCTTCGGCTTCGGTGCGCTGGTCGCCGCACATCCCAGCGTCGTCACGGTGGCCACCATCGGCGGCGCCGCGTTCCTCTTCGGCTACGGTTTGCTGGCCGCTCGCCGCGCACTCAACCCCGGCACGTTGACGCCGGCCGAAGCCACACCGGCCCGCCTGGCGGGCGTCCTCGGGACGTGCCTGGCCATGACGTTCCTCAATCCGCACGTCTACCTCGACACGGTGGTTTTGATCGGCGCACTGGCCAACGATCACGCCGACAACCGCTGGCTGTTCGGGGTCGGAGCGGTGACCGCCAGCGCGGTGTGGTTCACCACCCTGGGTTTCGGGGCGCGACGGCTGCGGGGTCTGTTCGCCACCCCGATGACATGGCGCATCCTGGACGGTGTCATCGCAGTCACCATGATCGCCCTCGGACTTGTGCTGGCGTGGCCGTGACCATTTCTCGGCACCGCCAATTGAGTCTCGCTGAAAAGCATTGCCGCGCAGCCAGCATCCATGGACCAGTCACTGAAATTGTGACCAATCGCCTCGACCTACCCACTTGGGTAGGTCGAGGCGAAACGACAGCAGGCACAATGGACACATGGACCCTGCTCTCGGGCTACGAGAACGCAAGAAGATCAAGACCCGGCAGGCGATCCGCCGTGAGGCCTTCCGGCTGATCGAAGAGCAGGGCTACGGCAACACCACGGTGGAACAGATCGCCGATGCCGCCGAGGTCTCCACCAGCACGTTCTTCCGCTATTTCCCGTCCAAGGAATCGGTTCTGCTGTCCGACGACCTGATCGAGCCGATCATCGACGCTTTTGTCACCGCGCCCCGAGATCTCAAGCCGATTGCGGCATATCGGTATGCGGTGGAACAGACTTTCGCCGGGCTGTCAGAGGCAGAGCGCCAAGACGCCATGGCCGGTCAGCGGCTCATGTACGCCATCCCCGAGGCGCGCGGCCTGCTCTACGGCGAGTACATGCGTTGTGTCACCTTGATCACCGACGCGTTGAAGGAGCGGCTCAGCGAACCCGCGGACGATTTCGAGCGCCGCATGATGGCCGGCGCCATTGTCGGGGTGCTGATGGCCGCCTCGGACGGCACCCCGATGCCCGACGATCCGCTGCTACGGGGTCTGACGTTCCTGGAAAACGCGCTTCCGCTGAGCTGACGCGCACTGACGTCAATCGGTGTAAGCCCCTCCTGGGGTGTCGCGAGTGATGTTGAGCCCACCCGGGTCCAGGAGCGACAGGCCGCCGTCGGCGCACAACCAATCGTCCTCACACGGATACGGGAAATAGGGCAGCGCGACCGAGGCCCCCGAGCCACTGGCCCCTTCAGAGCACAGTGTCACACCGCCGGAACGGTCGCAGTCGGCATAGGCCGGGCCGGCGGTGACGATGGTGAGAGACACTGCGGGGAAGGCAAACACGACTGCAAGTGAGAGTTTGACGATCCGCACGGCACACTTCCTTTCTGCACGTGCCAGCTCGTGGCCCGTCGTCAGCCACGAGACCAGACGAGGCGCTATTCAGCTGGCAGACCCGGTGCGCCGCAACGGTTACGGAAGTCGACCATCGGCTGGCGGATGCCTTGCAGCTCCGCCCTCACTTGCGGGTTCGCGTCGGCATACTCCTGCACCCGGGCCCTCAGCTCCTCACGCGGCAAGCCCTTGAGGCTGGTGAAGAACGCGTTCACGTCTGGACGGGTGAACAGGTAGGCCGCCGTGGCCGCGGTGACGCCGGTCGAAACGCCCGCGAGGTCGGCGGCAGTGCAGTTCGGCGGTGGCGGAGGAGGCGGCGGCAGCGGTTCCGCGTTGGCGATCGCCGCTCCCACACCAACCAGCAATGCGCCAGTGCCGATCGAGATGGCGAGCGCTCGCCGCCCGCTTGTCCACAGCGACATGTTCTTCCCTTTCAATTGTGTTGGTTCAGTTGACCGTTCAGATCTGCTCATCGTCTGCCACCCCCACGGCGATTGGGCCGGTTCGGGCGGTCAGGGCGGCCCGGATTGTTGGGACGGTCGATATCCGCATCGACGTCGAAGGCAAACCCCCAGCCGTAGGTGTCGTCGCAGAGATAGTCGTATTCGCACGGGTAGGGCATGTACGGCCCGGCGCCTGACGGCCCGTCACCGGTGTTCGAGCCGCGGACGTCACCCTGAGAACACAGCGTGACGCCGCCCGAACTGGTGCAGTCAGCCGCCGCCGGACTCGCAGTGACGAGCCCGACCGCAAACGTTGGAACGGCCAGAATGGCCATGTAAGAACACAACTTTATCTGCACGGCACAACTTCCTCTCCGCATGTGCCGATCCAGGCCGACGCATCACGATGCGAGACCCCGACCAGTCGCACGCCGCTCAGATAAACGGACGGAAATGTCCGCTGACGTAACAATAAATCTGACGCGGGATCGGCGCGCACCTAATGCGAAAACCTCTGCCTGGTGGAACCATCTCAGTTTGAATTCATCGACGGTTTGGATTCAAATAACCATCTTGGCGACCAGGTCTTTTATCGCAAAATCCGGCGAAATCCGAATGGCCGGTAGCTTGTCGAGGGCGGTGCTAACGTTCAGCTTGCCAGCGGGTTTCAAGCGGAGGAGCCGCCATGTCCAACCAGCCAGATTGGTCGCGGCCGGCCGCAATGGCCATCCCGCCCGAGGGTTATCACGAACTGGTTCGCGGTCGATACGGGCCTGTTTATCCGCGGACTCCCGCCTGCTATGGGTTCTCCATCATCGCAAAAGTGAAGGAGGGCCGTGAGGAAGTTGTACGAGCGTACGGAAAAGAGATCGAAGCGGCCATCGCGGCATCCCCGGATGTCCTGGCCCCGCTGCGTCTGCATTACCTGCGCTGGGTTCTGTTCGACGTCGGTTCGGGACTGCATTTCCAGTACCAAGGCATTTTTGACACCGATTTCGACAAATACACCGAAGACGCCGTGGCTCTGTTCAGCCAGACCGGGATCACCACCGTCTTCACCAATCTCGAAGGCTTTCCAGAAGACTGGAAGGAGAATCCGGCAGCATTCGTCGAATTCGTCCGCGCGCACCAATGCCCCAGTTTTCTCGAGTACGGCGAATACCCGTACGTCACTGCCGACGAGATCAAGAAGGCCTTGCGGCTGAAGAGCGCGTTCTCCGACATGCTCGATCAGATGCAGTAGGCACCCGGTGCTCGAGCTCGACGACATCCAGCACATCCTGCTCACACGCACCCCGGCGATGACGGGGCGGTACGAATTCCTGTCCTTCACCACCCCCGAGGCAGGCCGGGCCTGGCTGTCCGAGCTGGTGGACGTGGCGCAGTCGGCAGCCGATGTGCAGGCGAGTATGGACACTTCTGCACGATGGGTCACCCTCGCGTTCACGTGGGCAGGTCTGCGTGCACTCGGAGTACCCGAGGCCGCGCTCGCGACGTTCCCGGACGAGTTCCGCGAGGGAATGCCTGCGCGCGCAACGATTCTGGGTGATACCGGTCCGAATGCTCCCGAGCACTGGGTCGGCGAACTGGCCTCGGGCGACCTACACGCCATCGCGATTCTGTTTGCCCGCGACGAACCAGAACGCCAACGCTGTGTGGAAGAGCACGACCGGCTCCTGAGCCGGTGTCCGGGCGTACGCTCGCTTTCCCACCTCGATCTCAACGCCAATCCGCCGTTCAATTACGCCCACGACCATTTCGGTTTCCGGGACCGGCTCTCTCAACCGGTGATGAAGTACTCCGGGGAGGAGCCGACACCAGGTTCCGGCGCCGCCCTGGAGCCCGGCGAGTTCATCCTCGGCTACCCCGACGAGAAGGGGCCCCCCGCCAACCTCCCGCAACCCGAGATCCTCTCGCGCAACGGCAGTTTCATGGCATATCGCCGGCTGCGCGAACATGTCGGGCCCTTCCGCGACTACCTGCGCAGCAACGCCTCTGACCCCGCGGGCGAGGAACTACTGGCCGCCAAGTTCATGGGCCGCTGGAGAAGCGGTGCACCCCTGGTGCTGGCACCGGATCGCGACGATCCCGAGTTGGGCGCAGATCCCCAGCGCAGCAACGACTTCAACTACAAGGAGATGGACCCGCTGGGATACGCGTGCCCCCTGGGTGCGCACGCACGTCGTCTCAACCCCCGGGACACGGCGGTCAACATGAACCGGCGCAGGATGATTCGCCGTGGCGCCACCTATGGTCCCGCGCTGGCCCCCGACGCACCCGAGGACGGCGTGGACCGGGGAATCGCGGCCTTCATCATCTGCGCCAGCCTGGTCCGGCAGTTCGAATTCGCGCAGAACGTCTGGATCAACGACAAGGCGTTCCACGAACTGGGCAACGAGCACGATCCCATCTGCGGCGTACAGGACGGCACCCTGGATTTCACCGTGCCCAAGAGGCCCATCCGGAAAGTGCACAAGGGGCTGCCCGCGTTCACCACGCTCACCGGTGGCGCCTACTTCTTCCTTCCCGGCCTGCGTGCGTTGCGTTATCTCGCCGCACCCGAAGGTCATTCGACATGACCGCGGCGCGCACCTACAACCAGGAGCACATCGCACGGCCGCACAACGGGCACAGGCGGGTGAGTGTCTATTGGACGTGGAGTTACCCGTGGGAGGCGCAACGGGATCCCGCCGCCATGGAGAATCGCTTCTCCACCATCACCGAGGTGCGCAACGTCGTCTGGCCCGCCTACGAGACACCGGAGTTCAGCGCCGACAACTTCCTCCAGGGTGTCGCCGGCACCCTCGAGTTGTTCCACCGGTCGACGTTGCTGTTCCAAGCCCTGGCCGGCGAGGTCACCGGACACCCCGTGGCGGTGTACCAGCGCACCGATCAGGCCGGCTACCGACTGCCGATCGACGAACGGATCCTCGCCGACACCGACACCCTGATGGTGTTCGGCCTGGACCACCTGCCGTCCGAGCAATCCGCGGACACCGCCGAGATCGACGCCCTGCGCGCCTGGCTGCGCCGAGAAGGCACCTGCCTACTACTCGCGCCGCACCATGATGTCGGCTTCACCGACGACATGGACCAGCGTCAGATCGAATACCTTCACCATGGCGACCGCCTGGTCCCGCGGCGACAACGCTTCAGCGGCTACACCCGGTCTCTGATGCAGGCACTCGGCGTGCCCGTGCACAACACGTGGGGGCTGCGCCCCGCCGTTGTCGCGGGAACACGAGACCCGGTACCGCTGACGGCCTACCCCGACCTCGACGGCCATCGTCTGCTCCACGGTGTCACCAACCTGAGCTTCCACCAGCACCTGCCGCACTACGAACTGACCGACACCGAGAGCTCAGCCGTACAGGTGCTGGGCCGGCAGCGGGTCGATCCGGACCGCCCGCACCCCTTCACCGCTGCGGGTCACACCGAATTCAACGCCGTCATCTGGATGCCGCCGGCCCAAGACCGGGCCGGAGACATCGTGCTCATCGACTCCACGCACTTCACCACGCTGTTCGGCGGCACCGACAGCCTCACCACACTGTGGCGCAATCTGGTCACAATGGGCTGATGGTCAACTCCTCAGCAGTGTTCATCACCGGCGCAGCCGCCGGTATCGGCCGGGCCACCGCGCTGGCGTTCGCCAAACGCGGTCACACCGTGGGCGCCTTCGACATCGACGAGATCGGCCTGGCGTCTCTGGCCGGGGAGATCGCCGCGCAGCACGGCACCGTGGTGACCGGACACCTGGACGTCACCGACCCCGACGAAATGAGCACGCGCATCAGGGAGTTCGTCGACGTTGCCGGCGGTCGGCTGGACGTGCTGATCAACAACGCCGGGATCCTGCTGGCCGGCCGCTTCGAGGACGTGGACCTGGCTGCGCAACTGCGGGAGATCGACATCAACACCAAGGGCGTGGTCAGCGGTCTGCACGCCGCATTCCCGTACCTGCGCGCCACTCCGGGTGCGGTGGTGGTGAACCTCGCGTCAGCGTCGGCGATCTACGGGCAGGCGGAACTGGCCACCTACAGCGCCACCAAGTTCTTCGTCCGCGGTCTGACCGAGGCACTCGACATCGAGTGGAATGCTCACGACATCCGGGTGATCGCGATGTGGCCGCTGTACGTGCAGACCGCGATGACCACCAACGTCAGCACCGGCACCACCCAGACCCTGGGCATCAACCTCACCGCAGAGGAGGTCGCCGACGCCATCGTCGCCGCGGCCGCCGGCTCCCGTGTCGGCCGCGCGCTGCACCAGGTGCACTTCCCCGTGGGCACTCAGAGCAAGTTGTTGACACTGGGCTCGCGGTTCTCCCCGGCTTGGCTCACCAGGGCCGTCAACAAGCGGCTCGCCAAACACTGAAACGTGTTCCATTCGCCCTGAGTAGAACGGTGTCTCGCACCGTGATCGGCGATTACGGTCGGCCCGCATGAACGAAGACTGGCTCGCCGTCATCGTCGGCCTGGCCCTGCTGGTACTGGTGCTTGTGGGCGCGATCCCGGGCAGCGTGATCCCATGACCGAGTCCGCCGACACCGAGGAGCAGACGCGCAAACCGGTCTCGATCGGCACCGTCGCCGCCGGTGTGCTCGTGGTGGTGGCGCTCGGTGCGGCCACCCGGTTCCTGGAAGCTCAGGTGCCGGGCTGGGCGGAGGGTACGCCGTTGGCCAAGGTCGCCAAGTCCATCGAATTCCCGGTGTATGCAATCGCTTTGGGCTTGATCGGCAACATCGTCCTGACGAAGCTCGCGCTGCGCGACACCCTGTCGGCGGGCTTCCGCACCGAGTTCTTCATCAAGACCGGGTTGGTGCTGCTGGGCGCCTCGGTGAACCTCAAGGTCCTGGCCACCGCCGCCGGCCCGGCCATCATCCAGGCGCTGCTGTTGATCACCATCGTGTTCGGGTTCACCTGGTGGCTGGGTGGGCGGTTGGGTCTCGACGACAAACTGCGGGCACTGCTGTCCTCCGCGGTGTCCATCTGCGGGGTCAGCGCCGCGATCGCGGCCGCCGGAGCCGTGCAGGCCAAACGTGAACAGCTGGCGTACGCCGCGTCCCTGGTGATCGCGTTCGCGTTGCCGTCGATATTCCTGCTGCCGTGGCTGGCCGATGTGCTCGGACTCAGCCCCGCCGTGGCCGGCGCCTGGATCGGCGGCAACATCGACACCACCGCCGCCGTGGCCGCCGCGGGCGCGCTGGCCGGTGAGGACGCGCTGCAGATCGCCACCATCGTCAAGACCACCCAGAACGCCCTGATCGGCGTCGTCGCGATTGCCCTGACCGCGTACTTCGCGCTCAAAGTCGAACGCAGCGCGCACTCAGCACGTCCCACCCTGGGCCAGTTCTGGCAGCGTTTCCCCAAATTCGTGCTCGGCTTCATCGCTGCCTCGGTGATCGGCACGCTGTATCTGCAGTTCGCCGGTGACGGCGGTAAGGCCACCATCGCCACCGTCAACGACCTGCGCACCTGGTTCCTGATCTTCGCGTTCGTGGCGATCGGCTTGGAGTTCTCCCTGAAGGGTCTACGCGAAGCCGGCTGGCGGCCCATCGTGGTGTTCGGCTCGGCCACCGTGGTCAACATCGTCGTCGCCCTGGGACTCGCCGTACTGCTGTTCGGCAATTTCGAGGTGAGCTGACCCGCCGCGCCGATACGCTCGCCGGGTGCGATGCACTCGACGGGCGTTCCTCGGGGCCGTGGGAGTCTTGCTCGCCGCAGGGTGCGCGTCCAGCGAATCCGCCGGCGACCCGGCCGCCGTCACCGTCACCCACGCGTTCGGCGAAACCACGGTGCCTGCCCCGCCCCAGCGGGTGGTGAGCGTCGGTTTCACCGAGCAGGACGATCTGCTGGCACTCGGCGTGGTGCCGATCGCGACGACGGAGTGGTTCGGCGGCGAACCGTTTGCGGTGTGGCCCTGGGCGCGGGCGGCGTTGGGCGCCGCGCAACCGCAGGTACTCAGCCTCGCCGACGGTATCCAGGTCAACCAGATCGCGGCGCTGCGACCGGACCTGATCGTCGCCACTTGCGCCGGCGTCGACGCCGACACCTATGCCCGGCTGTCCGCCATCGCCCCGACCCTTGCGCAGGCCGGTCCGGAGGCCTTCTTCGAACCGTGGAAAACCCAGGCGGCCGGCATCGGCGAGGCCGTCTTCAAACGCGCGGAGATGGAAGCGCTGGTCACCGCTGTCGACGAGAAATTCACCTCGGCCGGGGCCGCCCATCCGCAGTTCAAGGACAAGAAGGTCGCGCTGTTGGCGGGCAGCCCGTGGCAGGGTGCGGTGACGGCGACGCGGGCCGGGTGGCGTACCGAGTTCCTCACCCAGATGGGCTTGGTGATGGCCGGCCTCGGTGCTGTCGCGGACGACGACCGGGTGCCGCTCCCCCTCGACCAGCTGGCCTCCGCCGTGGGCGAGGCCGATGTCCTGATCTGGACCACCGAAAGTGACGCCGAACAGGCCGCGCTGCTGGCCAACCCTGATATCGCGGCACTGCAGGACCGCAGCATCTTCACCACGAAAGAGCTCGCCGGCGCGATCGCGTTCTCCTCACCGCTGTCACTACCGCTGGTCGCCGACCAGCTCCCACCGCTGTTGGCCGGGATGCTGGGCGTTTGAGTCAGCCGGCTACGGCCGACAATGAGTCTGTTTGGATGTCCGGGTGAATCGGAACAACCTCGACAACATCGACCAGCACTCTGGACAGCCCACCGGGTACGCCGCGGTGGGCGCCTCCTACTACCCCATTCTCGTGGCGGTGTTCACCGCCCTCGTCCTCATCTCCAACATCACAGCTACCAAAGGCGTCGCCTTCGGCCCGTTGCTGACCGACGGCGGATTCCTGGTCTTCCCCCTCACCTACGTCATCGGCGATGTGCTCTCGGAGGTCTACGGACTCAAGGCGGCGCGCCGAGCCATCTACATCGGCTTCACCATGCAGGCGCTGTTCGTGGGTCTGCTCTGGGTCACCGTGCGTCTTCCGCAAGCCGAAGGCTATGAGAACCAAGCCGCGCTCGAGACCATGGTCGGTTCCATCACCGGGCTGGCCGTCGCCGGGCTCGCCGGCTTCCTGGTGGGGCAATTGGTCAACGCCTACCTGGTGGTGCGAATCAAGCAGCGCACCAAGGAGAATCATCTCTGGGCCCGGCTGCTCGGGTCCACCGTCGTCGGGCAGTTCGCCGACACCTTGGTGTTCTGCGCGGTCGCGGCCCCCATCATCGGATTCGGCAACATGTCGTCCTTCGCCACGTACGCGGCGATCGGCTGGATCTACAAGTGCGCCGTCGAAGCGGCCCTGCTGCCGGTCACTTACCGCGTCATCTCCGCGGTCAAGAATCGTGAGCCCAGCTATCAACCCATGCAGTGAGCTCTGAGCAGTCGCTAAGGCTCCTATGGCGACCTTCTAAGGTTTGCGGCGCGGCTCCCTACCCGGGAGTAACTTCGTGTCATGAGCGCCACCATCGATGACCGAGTGACCACCGTCCGTGAGTACGGCGATCAGGCGTTGCTCCTCGAATGCGGCAGCACCGACGACGTGCTGGCGTGGACGGAAGTGCTGGGCCGTGCCGAGCTGCCCGGTGTCCTGGACATCGTGCCCGCCGCACGGACGGTGCTGATCAAGCTGGCCCGGCCCGCCTTCCAGGCCCCCACCCGGCAGCGACTGTCGAAACTGTCCATCGAGGACGTCGAATCGAGCGCCCCACCGGGCGGGGAGGCCGACATCGTCCTCGACGTCACCTATGACGGCGCCGATCTGGCCGAGGTCGCCCGACTGACCGGGCTGGACGCCGCCGGCGTCGTCGCCGCACACACCGGCACCTTGTGGCGCGTCGGGTTCGGCGGTTTCGCACCGGGTTTCGCCTACCTGGTCGGCGGTGACTCTCGGCTCGAGGTCCCCCGCCGCGCCGAGCCGCGCACCAAGGTGCCCGCCGGCGCCGTCGGACTGGCCGGCGAGTTCAGCGGCGTCTACCCACGGGAGTCACCGGGCGGTTGGCAGTTGATCGGGCGCACCGAAGCGGTGTTGTGGGATATCGACCGACCCAACCCGGCGCTGCTGACACCGGGTATGTGGGTGCAGTTCCGGGCCGTGTGAAAGGACCACCGATGGATATCGAAATCGTCCGCACCGGACCATTGGCCCTCATCCAGGACCTGGGCCGCACCGGCCTGGCGCAGATGGGCGTCGGCCGATCCGGTGCCGCCGACCGCCGGGCGCACACCCTGGCCAACCGCCTCGTCGCCAATCCCGACGACTGGGCCACCGTCGAGATCACCTTCGGCGGGTTCGCCGCCCGCATCCACGGCGGCGACCTGGACATCGCCGTCACCGGCGCCGACACCCAGCCCACCGTCAACGGAATCCCGTTCGGCACCAACAGCATTGCGCATGTCCGCGACGGACAGCTGGTGGAACTCGGCGTCCCCGCCTCCGGGATGCGCAGCTATCTGGCCGTGCGCGGGGGCATCGAGGTCGAACCCGTGCTCGGGTCCCGCAGTTATGACGTCATGTCGGCGATCGGGCCGCGCCCCCTGCAGGCCGGCGACACACTGCCCGTCGGCAAGCACACCGACGACTATCCCGAACTCGACCAGGCGCCGGTGGCCCCGATCGAAAGCCGCCTGCTGGACCTGCGCGTGGCCCCCGGCCCTCGCGACGACTGGTTCGCCGACCCGGACGCCTTGGTGCACACGGTGTGGGTGGCCTCCGAACGCAGTGATCGGGTGGGCATGCGGCTCTCCGGCACCCCGATGCAGCACCGCTGGCCCGAGCGTCAACTGCCGTCCGAAGGCGCGGTACGCGGCGCCATCCAGGTGCCGCCCAACGGCCAGCCCGTCATCCTCGGGCCGGACCACCCGGTGACCGGCGGTTACCCGGTGGCGGGGGTGATCATCGACGCCGACATCGACAAGGTGGCCCAGATCCGGCCCGGACAGCCGGTGCGGCTGCACTGGTCGCGGGTACGAATGGCTGCCTGAGTGACTCAAACCTGGTAGACCTCAGGGTGTGCGCACGCAGGTTCACACCGCCCGCCTGGTTCACACCTCCGACCTCGATCAGGAGACGTACGACGGGGCCCGGTCCATGGTGATCGAGGCATTCTCGAATAGTTCAGGGGGCGCGTTC
The DNA here is from genome assembly GCF_057656995.1 of Mycobacterium sp. Soil_C_30. Classification (NCBI taxonomy): domain Bacteria; kingdom Bacillati; phylum Actinomycetota; class Actinomycetes; order Mycobacteriales; family Mycobacteriaceae; genus Mycobacterium; species Mycobacterium sp. Soil_C_30. Next base: position 34,822 of record NZ_JBDGJH010000009.1, read on the forward strand.
ACCGACGCCGACTGGGAACACGCCCTCGGCGGCATGCACGCGCTGATCTGCCACCGCGGTGCGCTGCTGGCCCATGCCGCCGTGGTCCAACGCCACCTCCTCTACCAGGGCAGGGCGCTGCGCTGTGGGTACATCGAGGCACTGGCGGTGCGGGAGGACCAGCGCGGGCAGGGCCTGGCCACTGCGCTGATGGACGCCGCCGAACAGGTGATCCGCGGTGCGCATCAGCTCGGTGCGTTGTCCGCCACCGAGCTGGGTCGCCCGGTGTACGAACGCCGCGGGTGGCTGCCATGGCAGGGCGCCACCTGGGTGCTGGCGCCGACCGGGCTCACCCGGACCTCCGACGACGATGGCGCCATCTACGTGCTGCCGGTCTCGGTGGAGCTGGACACGTCGTCGGATCTGGCGTGCGACTGGCGTGACGGAGACGTCTGGTAGGCCTCACAGGACTGGTCCGGCCGGAGTGAGCGCAAGTTCACGCCCGGGTGACCGGGGAGAGCCTCGGAGCAACATTCGGTTTCTAGCGTGGGCGCCATGAGCCCTTCTGACCACCGCGAACTGGCGCGACACGCGTGTGCAATCACGGGATAATGTCGTGGAAACAATCACTGAATACACAGGTCAGATGAGTGAGGTCGACTGGGCGCCGCTCACGGGCTACCGGGTGGCGGTGACGTCCGCGCGGCGGTCCGAGGAGCTGTGCACGCTGTTGCGCCGTCGTGGTGCCACGGTTACCAGTGCGGCCGCCATCGCGATGGTGCCCCTGCCCGATGACGAGGAACTGCACCAGTACACCGAGGAACTGATCGAGACCCCACCGGACATCGTGGTGGCCACCACGGGTATCGGCTTCCGCGGCTGGGTGGCTGCCGCCGACGGCTGGGGGCTGGCCAACGAGCTGATCTCGGCGCTGTCGCAGGCCCGGGTGGTCTCACGCGGACCGAAGGCCACCGGCGCACTGCGCGCTGCCGGCCTGCCCGAGGAGTGGTCCCCGGATTCCGAGTCATCCCGTGAGGTGCTGCGCTACCTGCTGGAGAAGGGTGTCGGCGGGCAGCGGATCGCAGTCCAGCTGCACGGCGCCACCGATGAATGGGATCCGTTCCCCGAGTTCCTCGACGAACTGCGCAATGCCGGCGCCCAGGTGGTGCCGATCCGGGTGTACCGCTGGCGTCCGGTACCCACCGGCGGGGCGTTCGATCAGCTGGTGACGGGTATCGCCGAGCAGCAGTTCGACGCGGTGAGCTTCACCTCCGCGCCCGCTGTCGCCGCCACCTTGATGCGGGCCCGCGAGATGGGCGTCGAGGACCAGGTGATCAACGCTTTGCGCACCAATGTGCACGCCATGTGCGTCGGCCCGGTGACCGCCCGACCCCTGGTGCGGCTCGGGGTGCCGACCTCGGCGCCGGAACGGATGCGGCTGGGCGCGCTGGCCCGCCACATCACCGACGAACTGCCGGTTCTGCAGTCGCGGGTGCTGACCGCCGCCGGGCATCTGGTGGAGATCCGCGGCACCTGCGTCCTGGTCGACGGTGTGGTCAAGTCGTTGTCGCCCGCGGCGATGGCCACCATGCGGGCATTGGCGCTGCGGCCCGGCACCGTGGTGTCGCGCCACGATCTGCTGGCCGCCCTGCCCGGTGCCGGCACCGACACCCATGCCGTGGAGACGGCGGTGCTTCGATTGCGAACAGCGTTGGGAGACAAGAACATCGTGGCCACTGTGGTCAAACGCGGTTACCGCCTGGCGGTGGACGACCTGTGAATCCTGTTCTGGTGGCACACGGCACCCGCAAGGCGTCCGGCGTCCAGATGATCGGTACGTTGTCCGACCGGGTCTCCGCGCAGTTGGGACAGCCGGTCCGGGTGGCGTTCGTCGACGTGCTGGGCCCCACCCCGGCCGAGGTGCTCTCCGCGTTGGACGGCCCGGCCGTGGTGGTGCCCGCGTTCTTGTCCTCGGGGTATCACGTACGCAAGGACATCCCGGAGCACGTCGCGGCCAGCGGCCATCCGGGCGTCACGGTGACTCACGCGCTGGGACCGTGCCCGCAGATGGTGCGTGTGGTCACCGACCGATTGATCGAATCCGGCTGGCGACCCGGCGATTCCGTGGTGATGGCCGCCGCGGGCACCTCGGATCGGCACGCTCAGCGAGATCTCCGGGTGACGGCCACGCTGCTGTCGGCGGCCGTCGGCAGCCGGGTCGAACTGGCCTATGCGGCCACCGGCGAGCCGAGAGTGGCCGACGCCGTCGCCGGTCTGCGCTCCCGTGGCGCCCGCCGCGTTGTGGTGGCGTCATACCTGTTGGCGGACGGCCTGTTCCAGGACCGGTTGCGCGCATCCGGCGCCGACGTGGTGAGCGAACCGCTGGGCCTGCACCCGGGAACGGTGCGGCTGATCGCCAGCCGGTTCCGCCGCGCCCGGGTTTCCGTCGCCGCCTAGCGGCCGACGTGGACGGTGCCGTCGTCGTCGACGCGGGTGGCGTAAACCGGCACCGACATCGTCGGATCATCCAGGCACACCCCGTCGTCGAACGCGAACGCCTGCTTCTTGATCGGTGACTGGACGCAGGCCCGGCCCCCGCGGTCACCCACGATGCCACGGGACATCACCGCCGCTCCCGAGAACGGGTCGATGTTGCCGACCGCCACCACACTGCCGTCGTCGAGGCGGAACAACGCCGCCTGCGACCCGTCATCGAGCAGTACACCGGCACCGCGGCCGGGAATCAGGAAGTCGTAGGCGCAGGCCGCGGTCCAGACCTGAATATCACCGAGCAGCGTCATTTCATCTCCCCTTTCGCGGGCATCGACGGCATGCCGACCGGCACCAACCGGCCGGATCGGTTCTCGAAAGTGACAGTGGGATCGGGTGCGTCGGGTGCGTTGACGAACGACACGAACCGCGCCAGCTTCTCGGGGTCCTCCAGGACGCCCTTCCATTCGCACGCGTAGCCGTCGACGTGCCGGGCCATCGCCGCCTCGAATTCCGCTGCCAGGCCCAGGGAATCGTCACACACGACCTCACGCAGGTGGTCCAGTCCACCCTCGAGGCTCTCCACCCACGGTGCGGTGCGCTGCAGCCGATCGGCGGTGCGGATGTAGAACATCAGGAACCGGTCGATGTAGCGGATCAGCGTGTCGGTGTCCAGATCGCTCGCCAGCAGTTCGGCGTGCCGCGGCGTCATCCCGCCGTTGCCACCCACATAGAGATTCCAGCCGTTCTCGGTGGCGATGACGCCGACGTCCTTGCTCCGCGCCTCGGCGCATTCGCGGGCACAGCCGGAGACCCCCATCTTGATCTTGTGCGGGGCGCGCAGACCGCGGTAGCGCAGCTCGAGGTCGATGGCCATCTGCACCGAATCCTGTTGGCCATAACGGCACCAGTCGCTGCCGACACAGCTTTTCACCGTCCGCAACGACTTGCCGTACGCCTGACCCGATTCCATACCGCCTTCGACGAGCCGGGCCCAGATCTGCGGCAACTGGTCCACCCGGGCGCCGAACATGTCGATGCGCTGACCGCCGGTGATCTTGGTGTAGAGCCCGAAGTCCTTGGCGATCTGGCCGATCAGGATCAGATGCTCGGGGGTGATGTCACCGCCGGGTACCCGCGGCACCACCGAGTAGCTGCCGTTGCGCTGGATGTTGGCCAGGAAGTGGTCGTTGGAGTCCTGCAGCGACGCCTGCTCACCGGAGAGGATGTGGTCCGAGCTGGTGGACGCCAGGATGGACGCGACCACGGGTTTGCAGATATCGCAACCCTTTCCACGCCCGTAGCGGTCGAGCAGACCCGAGAAGGTGCGGATCTCGGTGGCGGTGATGATCTCGTACATCTCCGCCCGCGAGTGCGGGAAATGCTCGCAGAGCGCCTTGGACTGGGTGACGCCCTCGGCTTCGAGGAGCTGTTTGAGCAGCGGCACACACGAACCGCACGATGTGCCCGCGGCGGTGCACTTCTTCAACGCCGGGACATCGGCGCAGCCGTCGGCGATGGCGCACTTCACATCGTGTTTGGTGACGTTGTTACACGAGCAGATCTGGGCGCTGTCCGGAAGGGCACCCACACCCAGAGCAGCTCCCCCGCCACCGGTCTGGGCCGGGGCGATGAGCGCCATCGGATCGCCGGGCAGCTGGCCGCCGACCATCGGGCGCAGCACCCCGTAGGCCGAGGCGTCACCCACCAGGACACCACCGAGTAGCGTCTTGGCGTCGTCGGAGAGCACCAGCTTGGCGTAGGTCTGGTTCACCGCGTCGTTGACGACCACCTCGAGGCAGTTCGGGGTGGTCCCCATCGCGTCGCCGAAGCTGGCCACGTCCACGCCGAGCAGCTTGAGTTTGGTCGACAGATCAGCGCCCGGGAATTCCGCCGCACCGCCGAGCAGCCGATCGGCCACCACTTCGGCTCCGGCGTAGCCGGGGGCCACCAGCCCATAGCACCGGCCTTCGATGGCAGCCACCTCACCGACGGCGAAGATGTTGGGATCTCTTGTGGTGCAGGATAAGTCGGTGAGAACGCCGCCACGGTCGGCCAGCGGCAGGTCTGCGGCTCGGGCCAGCTCATCACGCGGCCGGACACCGGCGGCGAAGATCACCAGACCGGCGTCGATGACGGTGCCATCAGAGAGAGTGACAGCCAGCGTGCCGTGGTCGGTGCGCGCGATCCCCTCGGTGCCGACGTCGACATGCACCGCGATGCCCAGCTCGGAGATCATCCGGACCAGCAGCGCGCCGCCCGCGGTGTCGAGTTGTTGAGCCATCAGCCGCGGCGCGCGTTCCACCACATGCGCCTCGATGCCGAAGCTGCGCAAGGCATTCGCCGCCTCCAGCCCCAGCAGACCGCCGCCGATCACCACGCCGGCACGGGTGTGCCCGCCGGCCAAAGCCGTCTCGACATCGGCCTTGATGGCGTCGAGATCGTCGAGAGTGCGGTACACGTGACAGCCCGGCAGGTCGTGGCCGGGGACCGGCGGAACAAACGCGTACGAGCCCGTCGCCAGAACCAGCGCGTCGTAGCCGAACAGTTCGCCGTCGGCGGTGCGCACCGCTTTGGCCTCTCGGTCGATCTCGGTGACAGCGGCACCGAGACGCACCCGAACCAGCTCGTCACCGGCGTAGTCGTTGCCCGGCAGCGCCAGCTGCACGCGATCCCAGTGTTCGGTGTAAGCGGTCAAGCCCACCCGGTCGTACGCGGCGTCAGTTTCCTCGGACAGCACGGTGACGCGCCACAGGGCCGCCTCATCGCGCGCCCGCAAAGCCTCGACCAAGCGGTGGGCGACCATGCCATGGCCGACGATGACCAGATCCTGCTGTGACTGCATGCGGTGAGGTTAGGAAGCCGATATTGCCGCGATGTCGCGCTGTGTGAACCGGCAATCACACTGTGCTCACTTTCGCGGCAACAGGAGTGTGAGACCGTTCGCCGACGGCGAACGCGCACGTGGAACTTGAGCGTGGTCGACTCACGTTTACTCATCGAGAGACCGGCGGGGGCCGGTCGGACAACAGATGAGGAGAAGGTCATGAGCCGCAATCAAGTCACCTTGTGGAGCCGTCCCGCATGGAACGCGGACCGGTGGGTGCGCGACTTTTTCGGTCCCGCCGCCGCCGAAGAGTGGTTCAAACCGCTGGCTCAGTCCATTTCAGGGGCGTATACCCCTGCCGCCGAGATCGTCAAGGACGGTGACGACGCCGTGGTGCGGATCGAACTGCCCGGTGTCGATGTCGACAAGGACGTCAACGTCGAGGTGGAGAACGGTCGTCTGGTCATCCACGGCGAGCGGCGTGACGAGCGCGTCGAGGAGAGCGAGCATCGGACGTTGCGCGAGGTCCGCTACGGCTCGTTCCGCCGGTCCTTCGCCCTGCCCGAGCACGTCACCGGCGAGAACATCACCGCGTCCTACGACGCGGGCGTTCTGAGCATCCGGGTGGCCGGGGCGCACAAGAAGCCCGAGGTACCGGGCGCCCAGCGGATTGCCATCGAAAGCAAGTAGATCCACCACAAGAGGCCACCTCCCGGGCGGGAGGTGGCCTCTTGCGTTTCAGCGCACTCAGCCCCAGCGGCCCAGGATCTCCTTGGCACGCGCGGCCAGCGCGAACTGGAAGAACGGCCCGAAGCTGATCCGCCCGACGCCCAGCGGTCCGAAGGAGGCGGGGTCGTCCTGATCCGGCAGCGCGATGGCGTTGACCGGCAGCGGCAATTCCGAGGTCAGCCTGCGGTGGGTTTCGTCATCGTGCCGGCCCACCGGATACAGACTGTCCGCCCCCGCTTCGGCTGCTTCCTTCAGGCGCGCGATCGCGCGGTCCACCCGGTCGGATTCGTCCCCGTCCTGCTTGAGGATCACGTCGGTACGGGCGTTGATCACCACGTGTACGCCCGCGTTGTCGGAGGCCGTCCTCAGCGCGCCGACCAATGCCGCGTGCTCGCCCGACGAGCGCAGCCGGCCACCCTCGCTGTGCACGGTGTCCTCGATGTTGAGCCCCACGGCCCCGGCACGCAGCAGCCCGGAGATCAATTCTTCAGCGGGCAGGCCGTACCCCGATTCGATGTCCACCGAGATCGGCACGTCCACCTTCGCGGTGATCTGTGCGACCCGGGTGAGCAGATCCTCGAAGGACATGCCCTCGTTGTCCGGCTTGCCGATGGAGTCGGCCACGGGGTGGCTACCGACAGTCAGTGCCGTGAAACCCGCCTCCACCGCCAGAGCCGCCGACCAGGCATCCCAGACCGTCGGCAGGATCACCGGATCGCCCGGCTTGTGCAGTTCGAGCAGCGTGGTCGCCTTCTTGGCGAGGTCTTCCGAAGATGTCGCGGTCATCGAGCCTCCTTGTTGATCGAGTCGCCTGTACCCAATCGCAGCAACCCCGATGACATTCCGATACGTGACGCGGGTCACGTTCCGTTAGTGAAGTAGCTAGCATTGGGTGTCGTAATGTGATCCATGACACCTTCAGCCCAAGGAGGTCACTTGTCCAGCACCACCGAACTCGCCGAATTGCATGATCTCATCGGCGGCCTGCGGCGCTGCGTGACATCGCTGCGGTCGCGGTATGGCGACAGCCCGGCGATGCGCCGCATCGTTCTCGACGCGGAACGGATTCTCAACGACGTCGAGATGCTCGACCTCGACGCCGGAGATCTCGATCTGGCCCGCTGCGTGGTCAACCACGCCGGCGAGAAGATCGGCATCCCGGACACCCAGTACGACAGCGACTTCTGGCGCGATGTCGACGACGAAGGCGTGGGCGGCCACAACCGCACACGATGAGTCCGCCGCTCGTCGAACCGGGTAACACCGACAGCCTCCGCGGGGCAGCACCCCGCCCCGATGCAGGAGCCATGAGATGAGCGCGCCCACTGATCGCCGTGCGACCGGAGTCTTCTCCCAGGGGCGCGCTCAGATCTCGCAACGGACCCTGCGCACCGACAACTGGTTGAAGTCGCCGATCCTCACAGATCTCGGCTTCGCCGCATTCGTCATCTACGCGACGGTGCGGGCTTTCATGCAGAACTGGTACTACGTGCCGGAATACGGCTATCTGACGCCGTTCTACTCCCCGTGCATCAGCACAGGGTGTGTGCCGGAAGCCAGCCACTTCGGGCAGTTCCTGCCCGACTGGCCGATTCTGCCGTACGCCGCACTGTCGCTTCCGTTCCTGCTGCTCTTCCGATTGACCTGTTACTACTACCGCGGCGCCTACTACCGCTCGGTGTGGCAGTCACCCACCGCGTGCGCTGTCGCCGAACCCCATGCCACCTACACCGGTGAGACGCGACTTCCGCTGATCATCCAGAACACCCACCGGTACTTCTTCTACATCGCCGCGATCATCTCGGTAATCAACACCTATGACGCGATCATCGCGTTCCACAAGCCCGGTGGCGGTTTCGGATTCGGCCTGGGCAACATCGTCCTGGTGGTCAACGTGATCCTGCTGTGGACCTACACGGTCAGTTGCCACTCCTGTCGGCACGTCGCCGGCGGCCGGCTCAAGCACTTCTCCAAACACCCTGTGCGGTATTGGCTCTGGACTCAGATCAGCAAGCTAAACACCCGGCACAAGCTGTACGCCTGGATCACGCTCGGCACGCTGATGTTCACCGACTTCTACGTCATGGCCCTCGCGGCAGGCTGGTTCCCCGACCTGAGATTCATTGGCTGACAACTCAATACACAACAAGTGAGGTTCGAATAGATGGCTGAGCTGGAACGGCACTCCTACGACGTGGTCGTGATAGGTGCCGGCGGCGCGGGTTTACGAGCGGTGATCGAGGCCCGGGAGCGAGGTCTACGGGTGGCCGTGGTGACCAAGTCACTGTTCGGCAAGGCCCACACCGTGATGGCCGAGGGCGGCTGCGCCGCAGCCATGCGCAACGTCAACACCAAGGATTCCTGGCAGGTGCACTTCGGTGACACCATGCGCGGCGGCAAGTTCCTCAACAACTGGCGGATGGCCGAACTGCACGCCCAGGAAGCCCCGGACCGGGTGTGGGAGCTGGAGACCTACGGTGCGCTGTTCGACCGCACCAAGGACGGCAAGATCAGCCAGCGCAACTTCGGTGGCCACACCTATCCCCGGCTGGCGCATGTCGGCGACCGCACCGGTCTGGAGATCATCCGGACCCTGCAGCAGAAGATCGTCTCACTGCAGCAGGAGGACAAAGCCGAACTCGGCGACTACGACGCACGTATCCGGGTCTTTCACGAAACGTCGATCACCGAACTCATCAAAGACGGCGATCGGATCGCGGGCGCCTTCGGCTACTACCGCGAGACCGGCAACTTCGTACTCTTCGAGGCCCCAGCGGTGGTCCTGGCCACCGGCGGCATCGGGAAGAGTTTCAAGGTGTCGTCGAACTCCTGGGAGTACACCGGCGACGGGCACGCCCTGGCGCTGCGCGCCGGCTCGGGCCTGATCAACATGGAGTTCATCCAGTTCCACCCCACCGGCATGGTCTGGCCGCTGTCGGTGAAAGGCATCCTGGTCACCGAGGGCGTACGCGGCGACGGCGGAGTGCTGAAGAACTCCGAGGGCAAGCGCTTCATGTTCGACTACATCCCCGACGTGTTCAAGGGGCAGTACGCCGAGACCGAAGAAGAGGCCGACCAGTGGCTCAAGGACAACGACTCCGCGCGCCGCACCCCTGACCTGCTGCCCCGTGACGAGGTGGCCCGCGCCATCAACGAAGAGGTGAAGGCGGGTCGCGGCACTCCGCACGGCGGGGTCTACCTCGACATCGCCTCGCGCATGCCCGCCGAGGAGATCAAGCGCCGGCTGCCGTCGATGTATCACCAGTTCATCGAGCTCGCCGAGGTCGACATCACCAAGGACGAGATGGAGGTCGGCCCCACCTGCCATTACGTGATGGGCGGCATCGAGGTGGACCCGGACAGTGGCGGCGCGGCGACACCCGGGCTGTTCGCCGCGGGTGAGTGCTCCGGCGGTATGCACGGGTCGAACCGGCTGGGCGGCAACTCGTTGAGCGACCTGCTGGTGTTCGGGCGCCGCGCCGGGCTCGGTGCTTCGGATTATGTTCGCGCACTCGAGGTTCGGCCGGCGGTGTCTCCCGAGGCCGTCGACCGTGCGGCCGCGCTGGCGTTGGCCCCGTTCGAGCCGAAGCCGAACCCGGAGAATCCCTACACATTGCACGCCGAGCTGCAGGAGTCGATGAACGACCTGGCCGGGATCATCCGTAAGCAGGGTGAGCTCGAAGAGGTGCTGGTCAAGATCGACGAGCTGAAGAACCGCTATGCCAATGTCACCGTCGAGGGTGGCCGCGTGTTCAACCCCGGTTGGCACCTGGCCATCGACATGCGCAACATGCTGCTGGTGAGCGAATGCGTGGCCAAGGCCGCACTGCAGCGCACCGAGAGTCGCGGCGGGCACACCCGCGACGACTTCCCTCAGATGGACGCCAACTGGCGCAACAAACTCCTGGTGTGCAAGACCGTCGACGGCGCCGGCGACAGACCCGGCGACCCGGTTGTTCCGGAGGTCAACGTGACTGCCGAACCCCAGGTGCCCATGCGACCGGATCTGCTCGAGGTCTTCGAGCTGTCCGAACTCGAGAAGTACTACACCGACGCCGAACTGGCCGAACACCCCCAACGGAAGAGCTGACATGGCTGCTTATGAAGCAAGCATGCGCGTCTGGCGCGGCGACCCCAGCGGCGGCGAGCTGAAGGATTACACCGTCGAGGTCAATGACGGTGAGGTGGTGCTCGACATCATCCATCGACTGCAGGCCACTCAAACTCCCGATCTCGCGGTGCGGTGGAACTGCAAGGCCGGCAAGTGCGGATCGTGTTCGGCGGAGATCAACGGCAGGCCACGGTTGCTGTGCATGACGCGCATGTCGACGTTCGACGAGAACGAGACCGTGACCGTCACCCCGCTGCGCACCTTCCCGGTGATGCGTGACCTGGTGACCGATGTGTCCTTCAACTACGACAAGGCGCGCCAGATCCCGTCGTTCACCCCGCCCAAGGACCTGCAGCCCGGCGAGTACCGGATGCAGCAGGAGGACGTGAACCGCAGCCAGGAGTTCCGCAAGTGCATCGAGTGCTTCCTGTGCCAGAACGTGTGCCACGTGGTGCGTGATCACGAAGAGAACAAAGAGAACTTTGCCGGGCCGCGCTTCCACATGCGCATTGCCGAACTGGACATGCATCCGCTGGACGTGGTCGACCGCCAAGACATGGCGCAGGACGACTTCGGCCTCGGCTACTGCAACATCACCAAGTGCTGCACCGAGGTGTGCCCTGAACACATCAAGATCACCGACAACGCGCTGATCCCGATGAAGGAACGGGTGGCCGACCGCAAGTACGACCCGATCGTCTGGCTGGGCAACAAGCTATTCCGGCGATGAGCCTGAGCTTGCGAAGGCGATAGAGCCGGAACAATCAGACACCGCCGGCGATGAGCCTGAGCTTGCGAAGGCGATAGAGCCGGAGTCCGGATTCGCCTTGAATTCACAGTCGATGCCGGGGTGGGCCCCGTTCTCAACGAGTACGCTCGCAGTCAGCGGCCAGTCAACGATGAGAGGCAGCAACAACGATGCGAGAAACAATCAGCGTCAACGACATTCGCACAGCCATCCGCCAGCTCAGCGTCCGCGCGGAACTGGCCCACAAGGAGGGCAGGCCGGACGACGCGAAGGAACTCGAACAACGCATCCAGGGTTACCGCGACGAACTCGCCGCGCGCCCCTGACGAGAGCGCCCGACTACGCGCCCAGCTTGCGGAATGTGCTGCGGTGGAACACGATCGGCGCAACCTCGTCATGCACGGTCAATGAGTTGACCCGCAGCACCACGATGGTGTGATCGCCCGCGGGCACCAACTGTTCGATGGCGCTTTCCAGCCAGACGCTGGTGCCGTCGATGAACACTGCCCCACCCTCGGTGGACACCGTGGTCAGACCGGCGAACCGGTCACCGGTCTTGGCGGCCAGGGTGCGTGCGGCGGCGTCATGTGATTCACCCAGCACGCTGATGCCCAGCAGCGGCAGATCCTTGAGCTTCGGCCAGGTGGTGGAGCTGTTCTGGACGCAGAACGACACCAGTGGCGGATCCAGTGAGACCGGCACGAAGGTGCTGGCCGCCAAACCGACTCGGGTGCCGTCGACCTCGGCCGCTATGGCGATAACACCCGACGGGAAGTGGCCAAATGCTTCACGCAGGGTCGACGGAGACAGATCGCTGGGTGCACTCATCACTTGCGAACCTACGCGATCTGGGCCCGACGGTCATCAGCGGGAATCTGCCTGAGCAGAACTCTCAGTCCGGTGCCCAGCGATGCGCTTCCACGGCGGACGGGTTCTCAGATCGCAGGGGTACGTCCAGACCGTCGTAGATTGCGGGTTTCTGCTGGGCCAGCCACGGCAGGGCACCCAACAAGCGGTTGGTGGCGGTGGTGTTGCCGCCGTCGGCCCGGGTGCCGCCGGGCACATCTGCGCGCACCGTGATGGTGAGGTCTGGATCGCCGTGCACGATGACGCGGTGATCGCCGGCTCCCTCGTCGGGCTGCGGCCAGTCCGGCGCACAGGACGGGTGGATGCGGGTGATGTGGTCGATCACCACCCGAGGCCGTCCGGCGACTTTGCCGATGACCTTCAACCAGAACGCACCCTGCGTCCCCGCCTCGAAGTGCCCCATCACGTTGTCGACACCCGCCTGAAGCGGCCGTCGCTCCAATTCTTCGGTGACCTCGTCGATCTCCAGCCCCAGCCCACGACCGATCAGCCGCACGTTCCCGCCCCACACCATCGTCGGGACGGTGGGCAGCAGCATCATCGGCGTCTCGTCCATGGATTTTCCGAACCCACACAGTTCCCGAACCGAGTACGGCTGGTCATAGGTGGAGTAGTCGAAGATCTCCTGGCAGTGAATGGTGTCGATGCGGGTGCACAGGCCCGCGGCGATCACGGCGAGCGCGTCGTTGCCCCAACCCGGGTCGACGCCACTGACGAACAACGAGGCGCCGCCGGCTTCGGTGGCGGCCGTGAGCCGGTCCCGCAGTTCGGCCGGCGCCGAGGCGGGGTCGTACAGCGAGTACAGCGCCGGGGTGACCACGTGCACACCCGCACGTAGGCAGCGCTCGATATCGGCGGTGGCCTCGTCGGGCCGGATATCGCCGGAGGCCATGTAGGCCACCGCGTCGCACTGAGCCAGGGCCGCGTCCACGTCGCGGGTGGCGAGGATGCCGGTGGTGTCGTCCAGACCCGCGAACGAGGCGGCGTCGACACCCACCTTCTCGGGCGATGAGGTGATGACCGCAGACAGGGCCAGACCGGGGAACGCGAGTAGCGAACGGATGGCGGTGGAGCCCATATTGCCCGTGCCCCATACCGCGACGCGCAGCTGCATGCCGTCACGGTAACCCAGGCTGGCCTGCGATATCGCGGTTTTGACGGGTGTCAATTAGACTGGTGGCCAACCGGTGGGTTGATTAGTGACGACAACTAGCTCACAGTGACTTGCGTTTGGGTTACTCGCCGGTATAGTTGAAAGAGTTACTGGTGGGTAACTTATCCCGGGTACCCAACCGGAAAGCGTGAACCACTGAGTGGATTCTCATCGAGGAGGAAGCACGTGAGCCACTACAAGTCCAACGTTCGAGACCAGGAATTCAACCTGTTCGAGGTGCTCGGCGTCGACAAGGCTCTCGGACACGGTCAGTTCGCTGATCTGGACGTCGATACTGCCCGCGACATGCTGCAGGAGATGGCTCGCCTGGCAGAGGGCCCGATCGCCGAGTCGTTCGTCGACGGCGACCGCAACCCGCCGGTGTTCGATCCGGAAACGCACACCGTCAAACTGCCCGAACCCTTCAAGAAGTCGATGCGCACGCTGCTCGACGGCGGCTGGGACAAGGTGGGCCTGTCCGAAGAACTGGGCGGCGTACCGATGCCCCGCGCGCTGCAGTGGGCCCTGATCGAGCACGTCCTCGGCGCCAACCCCGCGGCCTACATGTACGCGATGGGCGCCGGCATGTGCGAGATCTTCTACAACAACGGCACCGACGAGCAGAAGAAGTGGGCCGTGCTGGCCGCCGAGCGCGGCTGGGGCGCCACCATGGTGCTCACGGAGCCGGATGCCGGCTCGGACGTCGGCGCCGGCCGCACCAAGGCCGTTCAGCAGGAGGACGGCTCCTGGCACATCGACGGCGTGAAGCGCTTCATCACCTCTGCCGACTCCGACGATCTGTTCGAGAACATCATGCACTTGGTGTTGGCACGCCCCGAGGGCGCAGGCCCGGGCACCAAGGGACTGTCCCTGTTCTTCGTGCCCAAGTTCCACTTCGACCCCGAGACCGGCGAACCGGGCGAGCGCAACGGCGCGTTCGTCACCAACGTCGAGCACAAGATGGGCCTGAAGGTCTCCACCACCTGTGAGCTGACCTTCGGCCAGCACGGCGTTCCCGCCAAGGGCTGGTTGGTCGGCGAGGTGCACGACGGCATCGCCCAGATGTTCAACGTGATCGAGCAGGCCCGAATGATGGTGGGCACCAAGGCGATCGCCACGCTGTCGACCGGTTACCTGAACGCACTGGAGTACGCCAAAGAGCGCGTGCAGGGTGCCGATCTGACCCAGATGACCGACAAGACCGCTCCGCGGGTGACCATCACGCACCACCCCGATGTGCGTCGGTCGTTGATGACCCAGAAGGCCTACGCCGAGGGTCTGCGTGCGCTCTACACCTACACCGCGACCTTCCAGGACGCCGAGGTGGCCAAGGCCATCCACGGTGTGGAGGCGGATGTGGCGCACCGGGTCAACGACCTGCTCCTGCCCATCGTCAAGGGTGTGGGCTCCGAACAGGCGTACGCCAAGCTGACTGAAAGCCTGCAGACTTTCGGCGGGTCGGGCTTCCTGCAGGACTACCCGATCGAGCAGTACATCCGCGACGCCAAGATCGACTCGCTGTACGAAGGCACCACCGCCATTCAGGCGCAGGACTTCTTCTTCCGCAAGATCATCCGCGACAAGGGTGTGGCTCTGGCCCACGTCGCCGGTGAGATCGAACAGTTCATCAAGAACGAGTCCGGCAACGGCCGCCTCAAGGCCGAGCGGGAACTGCTGGCCACCGCGCTGACCGATGTCCAGGGCATGGCCGCCTCGCTGACCGGTTACCTGATGGCCGCGCAGGAGGATTCCGCCAGCATCTACAAGGTGGGCCTGGGTTCGGTGCGCTTCCTGATGAGCGTCGGCGATCTGGTGATCGGCTGGCTGCTGGCCCGCCAGGCCGCTGTGGCCGTGGAGGCGCTCGATGCCGGCGCCGCCGGTGCCGAGAAGTCCTTCTACGAAGGCAAGATCGCGGTCGCGTCGTTCTTCGCGAAGAACTTCCTGCCGCTGCTCTCCAGCACCCGTACGGTCATCGAGACGCTGGACAACGACATCATGGAACTCGACGAAGCCGCCTTCTGACGGCTGAGACGCAGATGCCCCCGCTACGGCGGGGGCTTTTGCGTTTCTCGGGGGCTTCCGCGTTCGACATATATGTGCACAGCGACGCCCAAGCGGCGTGTCGCGCGGAAACCCGCATATATGTGGGCTGGGCCCGGCCGTCTGGCCTCGACATATATGTGCACAGCTACGCCCAAGCGGCGTGTCGCGGGAATCAGCGCATATATGTGGGAGCCGGGAGCAGGTGCTCAACCTGGAGCCATGAAAACCGCCGCCGGAATCCCCTCTGTTCCAGCGGCGGTCGCCCTTCCCCCACGTCAATAAGCGTGGGAAAAGAGGATGCCCCGTGTTGCCGTCGGGTCGGGGGGTCAGACGGCAACACGGAGCTATCCGGTACATCGCTTACCCTGAGCGGCTCGTTACAAACCTCTCGAACTTTTTTTGACTTTTTTCTGGCAACCCCGCGAACGCCTCCGACGTCACGCTTCCAGGATTGCAGCGACGCCCTGACCGCCGGCGGCGCAGATCGAGATGAGCCCACGCACGGGCTGGCCGGTCTCCCGTTTCCGCTCCGCGAGCTGCTTGGCCAGCTGGGCGACGATGCGGCCACCGGTCGCGGCGAACGGGTGCCCGGCCGCCAACGACGATCCGTTGACGTTGAGCTTGCTCCGGTCGATCGATCCCAGCGCCGAATCCAGCCCCAGCCGTTCCTTGCAGTACTCGTCGGACTCCCACGCCTGCAGGGTCGCCAGCACCACCGAGGCGAACGCCTCGTGGATCTCGTAGAAGTCGAAGTCCTGCAGCGACAGCCCGTTGCGGGCCAGCAGCCGCGGCACCGCGTACGTCGGGGCCATCAGCAGACCGTCAGCGCCGCTGACGTAGTCCACTGCGGCTGTCTCGGCGTCGACGAAATACGCCAGCGGCTCGTGGCCGTGCTGGGCGGCCCACTCCTCGCTGGCCAGCAGGGCAACCGACGCCCCGTCGGTCAGCGGCGTGGAGTTGCCCGCCGTCATGGTGGCGTCGCCGTTGCGAACCCCGAACACCGGCTTGAGTCTGGCGAGCTTCTCCGCCGTCGAATCGGCCCGCAGATTGTTGTCCCGGTACAGCCCGAGGAACGGGGTCACCAGGTCATCGAAGAATCCGCGGTCATAGGCGGCGGCCATGTTCTGGTGACTGGCCGCGGCCAGAGCGTCCTGATCGACGCGCTTGATGCCCATCTGCTTGGCGGTGACGGCGGCGTGCTCCCCCATCGACATGCCGGTACGGGGTTCGCCGTTGGTGGGGATCTCCACCCCCAGCGAGGCGGGCAGCTTGCCGACGAGCTTGAGCCTGTCCACGTTGGACTTGGCCCGCCGCAGACCGAGCAGCACCTGGCGGAGGTTGTCACCGAAGGCGATGGGCGCGTCCGAGGTGGTGTCCACTCCCCCGGCGGCACCGGATTCGTACTGCCCCAAGGCGATGCCGTTGGCCACCGCGATGGCCGCCTGCAGTCCGGTGCCGCACGCCTGCTGCACGTCGTAGGCAGCGGTGTACGGCGAGAGCTTGCTGCCCAGCACGCACTCGCGCATCAGGTTGAAGTCACGGGAGTGCTTGAGCACCGCACCGCCCACCACGGCGCCGAGTCGCTGGCCCTCGAGCCCGAAACGGTCGACCAGACCGTCGAGCACCGCGGTGAACATGTCCTGGTTGGACGCCTGGGCGTATGCGCCGTCCGACCGGGCGAATGGAATGCGGTTGCCACCGAGAACGGCCACACGGCGGCGAATCTGGCTGTTTGAATTGGTGCTGGCCACGGGAATCTCCGTCTTCGTTCACTAGGCAGGGTGGTACAGCCCATACTACCGACTGTTCTTACTCTGGAGTAAGTTCGTGGGAGACACCACCCGAACATGACATGAGAGGTAGTCCTGTGGCTTCCGACCTGTTCTCGCAAGTCGTCAACTCGGCGCCCGGCTCTTTCCTGGCCAAGCAGCTCGGCGTGCCGCAGCCGGAGACGCTGCGCCGGTACCGGGCCGGCGAACCCCCACTGGCAGGGCCCCTGTTGATCGGCGGCGACGGGCGTGTCGCCGAGCCGATGCGCACCGCGCTGGCCGACGACTACGACCTGGTGGGCAACAACCTCGGCGGTCGGTGGGCGGATTCGTTCGGCGGGCTCCTGTTCGACGCCACCGGCATCAACACCCCGGCCGGGCTGCGGGCGCTGTACGAGTTCTTCACGCCCCTGCTGCGCAACGTCGGCCGCTCCGGCCGCATCGTGGTGGTCGGCACCACCCCCGATCAGACGTCCAGTGTCAACGAGCACATCGCCCAGCGCGCACTGGAAGGTTTCACCCGTTCCCTGGGCAAGGAACTGCAGCGTGGTGCGACGGTGTCGCTGGTCTACCTGTCGCCCTCCGCCAAACCCGGAGTCACCGGCCTCGAATCGACGCTGCGATTCCTGCTGTCGGCGAAGTCCGCCTATGTCGACGGGCAGGTGTTCTACGTCGGCGACGCCGATTCCACTCCGCCCGCCGACTGGGACAAGCCGTTGGCGGGCAAGGTCGCCATCGTGACCGGAGCCGCCCGCGGTATCGGCGCCACCATCGCCGAGGTGTTCGCCCGTGACGGCGCCAAAGTGGTGGCCGTCGACGTGGAGTCCGCCGGCGAGGCGCTGGCGGAGACCGCGGCCAAGGTGGACGGTACCGCGCTGACCCTCGACGTCACCGCCGACGACGCAGTGGACCGCATCACCGAGCACCTGCGCGAACATCACGGCGGAAAGGCCGATGTGCTGGTCAACAACGCCGGAATCACCCGCGACAAGCTGCTGGCCAACATGGACGACGCCAAGTGGGACTCGGTGATCGCGGTGAATCTGCTTGCGCCGCAACGTCTCGCCGAAGGCCTGGTGGCCAACGGCACCATCGGCGAAGGTGGCCGCATCATCGGCTTGTCATCGATGGCCGGTATTGCAGGCAACCGCGGACAGACCAACTACGCCGCCACCAAGGCCGGCATGATCGGGTTGACCCAGGCGCTGGCACCGGAGCTGGCCGACAAGGGCATCACCATCAACGCCGTGGCCCCGGGTTTCATCGAGACCAAGATGACCGAGGCGATCCCGCTGGCCACCCGCGAGGTGGGCCGCCGGCTCAACTCCCTGTTCCAGGGCGGTCAGCCCGTCGACGTCGCCGAGACCATCGCCTACTTCGCCAGCCCGGCCAGCAATGCCGTCACCGGCAACACCATCCGGGTCTGCGGCCAGGCCATGCTGGGGGCGTGAGATGACCGAACAACCAAGTGGGCTGGCGAACCTGGCCCGGGCCGCCGCGGGCGCACTGCCCTTCGTCCGCCGCGGTGACACCCTGCCCGAGCGCACACTGAGCGTCGACGAACTGCCGATCGACCGCGCACATGTGGCCGCATACGCGGCGGCCACCGGACTGCCCTACGGCGACACGGTGCCGCTGACCTACCCGTTCGCGGTGACCTTCCCGACGGTCATGGCGTTGATCACGGCGTTCGACTTTCCTTTTGCCGCAATGGGTTCGGTGCATGTGGAGAACCACATCGTCCAGCACCGCCCCATCGCCGTCACCGACACCGTGGGCATCAAGACCCGCACCGAGAACCTGCGCGAGCATCGCAAGGGCCTGCTGGTGGATGTCGTCACCGACGTCAGCGTCGGCAACGAGGTGGCCTGGCACCAGGTCACCACTTTCCTGCATCAGCAGCGCACCAGCCTCTCAGACGAGCCCAAGGCCCCGCCCCAGAAACAGCACAAGCTGCCGCCGCCGCAGGCCCTGCTGAAGATCACGCCCGGGCAGATCCGGCGCTACGCCTCGGCGGGTGGTGATCACAATCCGATCCACGTGAGCCCCATCGCGGCCAAACTGTTCGGCTTCCCGACCGTGATCGCACACGGAATGTTCAGCGCGGCAGCGGTTCTGGCGAACATCGAAGGCCAGTTCCCGGACGCGGTCCGTTACGACGTCAAATTCGGCAAACCGGTGATCCTGCCCGCCACCGCAGGCGTGTACATCGACCGCGCCGACGGCGGCTGGGACATCTCACTGCGCAACCTGAAGAAGGGCTACCCGCACCTGACGGGGACGGTGCGGCCGCTCTAACCAGTCAGCGCGTCGAGACCGTTCTGCGCGAGCGCATTCCACAACCGGACACCCACACCGGCGCCGTCCACTCCGAGCTCCAGCGAGGCGCCCACCAACGCGCCCGTCCGTACCATCAGCATGGCCTCGGCGGTCTCGCGACTGTCGGACCGTCCCGCCGCGGCCAGGGTCTCGGCCAGGAAGTCGGTGATCCACCGACGCTGCTCGACGGCCAGGCGCCGGGCAGGGTGCTCCGGGTCGCCGAATTCCGCTGCTGCGTTGATGAACTCACAGCCGCGGAAGCCGGTTTGGCGACGGTAGTCGTCGACCACGTCGGCGATCGCGGTCAGCAGTTGCGCCGGCTCTGCCTGCGCGTCACGCAGTGCCGTCAGCGTCGCTCTGGCCGTGGCCGCACGCCGTTCCAGATAGGCCGCGATCAGGTGGTCCTTGGTGGGGAAATGCCGAAACAGCGTCGCGCGCGCCACCCCGGCTTCGGCGATGATCCGGTCGACGCCGACGGCATGCACGCCGACGGAGAAGAACAGTCGGTCCGCGGTGTCGAGCACTCGATCGCGCGGTGACATCACATCCCCTTTCCCGGGCTCAGACAGTGGTGATCATCCCACCGTCGATGGTCATGTCTGAACCGGTGATGTTGGCAGCGCGGTCGCTGGCCAGGAAAACCACCAGGTCAGCCACCTCCTGCGCGGTGCTGAAGCGCCCGAGCGGGGTGTCTGCGACCACCGAGTTCGCGACGTCCTCCGGTGTCTGGCCGCTTGCGCCCGCGAAGGCGTTCGCGACGCCGCCGTCACCGAACCACAGCGGTGTCACCACCGGGCCGGGGCTGACGGAGTTGACCCGAATTCCTTTGGGGCCCAGCTCTTTCGAGAGTCCCTTGGAGAGGTTGGTCAGCGCTGCCTTGATGGCGCAGTAGTCCGGCAGCGCCGGATCGGGCAGGAAGGCGTTGACGGAGCCGACCATGACGATCGCCGCGCCCGGACGGTCCAGCATCGCCGGGATGGCGGCACGGGTGGTGCGCACCGCGGCCATCACGCCCAGATTCCAGGTGCGGTCCCAGTCCTCGTCGGTGACGCTGACGAAGCCGCCGGGCCGCACCACGGCCGCCCCGACATTGTTGACCAGGACATCGAGGCCTCCGCGCGCCTGCGCGGCGGCCACCAGCAGCGCCGGCTGGTCCGGCCGGGCGAGGTCGACCTCGACGAAGCTCACCTGCCCCGCGCTCTCGAGGTCCTCCAGTTCGCGGGAGCGGGTCCGCGCACCCGCGATCACGTGCGCACCCGCCTCGACCAGGGCCGCGGTGATGGCCAGCCCTATCCCCTTGCTCGCGCCCGTCACCAGCGCGTTCTTACCGTTCAGATGCAGATCCATACCCCGACCACCTCACCAACGAGACAGACCAATCTGTCTACCTGAGGGAACAGTAGCCGCCTCGAGCTGGCTTTGTGCCGGAACCGTCAGCTCCGCTCGGACAGCGTCATACCGTCGCGCTCACTCGGCTTGCCCTTCAGGCCACGCCAGAACAGGTTGATCATCAACTCGGAAGCGTCGTCGACGTCGACGTCGCCGGTGCTCACGCGGGCGGCCACAGCCTCGCCGGCACCCACCAGGGCGATGGCCATCATCTGGAAGTCGGTGTCGGGCTCCGGATTCCGGGTGCCCGCGCTGAGCAGCCGGGCCACCAGGTCGATGATCCGTTCACGGCCTTCGCGCACCGTGTGGGCGAAGGCCGTCGAGCTGGTGGCCTGGGTGTACAGCACGATCCATGACGCGCGATTGGCGTCGATGTAACGCAGGAACGACAGGATGGTGTTGCGCAGCATGTCCTTCGGCGGCAGCGTGAAGTCGACGTCAGCACGAACCGCCTCGACGAACCGGCTCAGCTCGCGGGTCAGGCAGGCGCCGAACAGTTCCTCTTTCGAGCCGTAATACAGGTAGAGCATCGGCTTGGAGATCTCCGCTTTGGCGGCGATCGCGTCCATCGACGTCTCGTGATAGCCGTTGACGGAGAACACCTGCACGGCGGCGTCGAGCATCTGCTGCTCCCGGACCGCACGGGGCAATCGCTTGGTACCACCTGCCACCTCTGTGAACCTCCTGTCGCGCCCAAGGTTAACCGCCGCAGCGCGGATGCGGCCCCTTCGCGTTCGCCATCCGCAGCACCGAGGCGTCGACGGCCGGCATGGACAGTTCACCGGCGGCCACCGCCTGCTCCAACCGGTCCAGCACCGCGGGCACCTCGGAGGTGCTCAGCCACAGTGCGTTGTCGGCGCCGGCCTGCAACGCCGCCAGCACCGCTCCGGGGACGCCCACGCGGTCGCTGATCGCCTGCATCCCCGACAGGTCGTCGGTGAACACCGGGCCGTTGAATCCGGGCCCGCCGTAGCCGCCGCTGCGCAGCAACTGGTAGGCCGCCGGGCTCAGGCTGGCCGGGTCGGCTCCCGTCAGACCCGGCACTTCCATGTGCCCCACCATCACAGCGACCGGCGCCTGCCCGGTCAGCGAGCGGTACGGCACCAGGTCGGAGGCCTGCAAAGCGTCCAGCGGGGGCGTGGTCACCGCGCCGGTGTGCGAGTCGCCGGAACTGTTGCCGTGGCCCGGGAAGTGTTTGAGCACCGGCAGCAGACCCGCGTCGCGCAAACCACGCGCGTAGGCGCCCGCGTACTCGGTCACCACCGCGGGGTCGGACCCGAAGGACCGGTCACCGATCACGGTGTCGTCGGCGTCGGAGGTGACGTCGACGACGGGCGCGAAATCGACGGTGATGCCCAGCCCGCGCATGGCCCGGCCCCGGTCCAGGGCGATCTGATACACCTGCTCAGGGGTGTTGCTCCGGGCCAGCACCCGCGACGACGGCTGGCTACCGATCAGGCCGGACAGCCGCGACACCCGGCCGCCTTCCTCGTCGACGCTGACCGCCACCGGCAGGGCGCCAGCCAGATTGTTGATCTCGCCGATCGAACCGTCGGTGAGCATCGACTTGTCCGTCCAGCTGCCGATGAAGATGCCACCGACATGGTGGTCGGCGACCACCGCACGGGCATCGGCGGCGCCCTGCACACCGACCATCAGCAGCTGGGCCAGCTTGTCGCGGGTCGACATCGCCGCCACCTGGCCCTGCAGATCACCGCAGGTCGCCGGCGCGGGCGCGGCGGGCACAGGATTCGACAACGGCGTGACCTCCGGCGCCGGCGTCGCTGCCGGGGCGGCGGTGGGCGCCTCCGCCGCAGGTGAACAGGCCACCAGGAGGGCAGGCAGCGCCGCGACGGACACCAGCGTCCGGGTCAGTGCTCGAGTCAAAGCCATACCTTCACTGTGGCATGACGGTCCGCCCGCCTGAAACCGGTTACCGGGCTGCGTCGCCACGACCTGGCCTCATAAGAGAGGATGAGGCATGACGGTCTTGATGATCGCCTACGACGGCAGCCAGAACGCACAGCGCGCTGTCCACTACGCCGGTCGATTTCTCTCCGCTGAACGCGCCGTGGTCCTGACGGTGTGGGAACCGATGCGCGGCGGCCAGGATTCGGTGAGCATCGACCTCGACGGCCCGCCCGACCTCCCCGATGAGGATGACCTCGACATCGCGTTCGCCGACGCGCAGCGCACCAACGACGAAGGCGCCGATCTGGCCCGCGGCGCGGGCCTGAACGCCGAGACCCTGGTGGTCGCGGTCTCGGGCACGGTGTGGCGCACGATCATCGACGCGGCGGACAAGCTGGACGCCGATCTGATCGTGACCGGGACCCGGGGTACGACGGGCGTGCGCTCGCTGATCCAGTCCAGCGTGGCCGACCGTGTGTTGCGCCACGGTGGCCGCCCGGTGCTGATCGTGCCGCCGGGGCAGTGACCAGACCCGTGCTAGGTTGGCGAACAGTGTCCGCCGCCCGATCCACCCCGCTGAGGAGCCCCACATGACCCGGTTCGTGGTGCCAGCCGCCGCCAGCATCGTGGTCGGGTTGTTGCTGGGCGCGGCCGCGGTATTCGGCGTCACGCTGATGGTGGAGCAGGACACCAAGCCGCCGCTGGTCGCCGGCGATCCGGCATCGTCGGTGCTCAACCGCGTCGAGTACGGCGACCGCAGCTAGTCTGAGCGCATCACCGACAGGGCTCGATCCGGGCAGTCCTGCTCACCTGTCACGCCGCTGGCTCTGGCTCGTCGGCGCGGTGTCCCTGCTGCTGACGTTCGCCCAGTCGCCGGGGTTGATCTCCCCGGACACCAAACTCGATCTCACGGCCAATCCCCTGCGCTTCCTGACCAGGGCGGCCAACCTCTGGAACAGCGAACTGCCGTTCGGGCAGGCGCAGAACCAGGCCTACGGTTACCTCTTCCCGCACGGGGCGTTCTTCCTCGCCGGTGACGTCCTCGGCCTGCCCGCCTGGGTGATCCAACGGCTGTGGTGGGCGCTGCTGCTGGCCGCCGGGTTCTGGGGCCTGCTGCGGGTGGCCGAGGCGCTCGGCATCGGCACCACCCCGTCGCGGGTGGTGGCCGCTGCGGCGTTCGCGCTGTCACCGCGGGTGCTGACCACGCTGGGCTCCATCTCCTCGGAGACCTTGCCCATGATGCTCGCGCCGTGGGTGCTGCTGCCCGTCATCCTGGCGCTGCGCGGTGACAGCGGCAGGTCACTGCGGGTGCTGGCGGCGCGGGCAGGCGTGGCCCTGGCGTTGATGGGTGCGGTGAACGCGGTGGCCACGTTCACGGCCTGCCTGCCCGCGATCGTCTGGTGGGCATGTCACCGGCCCAACCGCAACTGGCTGCGGTTCAGCGGCTGGTGGCTGCTCTCGAGCGCACTGGCCGTCGTGTGGTGGGTGGTGGCGCTGCTGTCGCTGGGCCGGATCAGCCCGCCGTTCCTGGACTACATCGAGTCCTCGGGAGTCACCACCCAGTGGACGTCGCTGACCGAGATGCTGCGAGGCACCGCGGCATGGACCCCGTTCGTCGCCCCGGGCGCGACCGCGGGCACCTCACTGGTGACCGGTCCGGTCGCGGTCCTGGCCACCACGCTGGTGGCCGCCGCCGGACTGGCCGGTCTGGCGCTGCGCACCATGCCCGCACGCGGGCGGGTGGTGACGGTGCTGCTGGCCGGTCTCGTCCTGATGGGTCTCGGATACGCCGGCGGTCTGGGCTCGCCGGTGGCACATCAGGTGCAACTGTTCCTCGACGCCGCGGGCGCACCGCTGCGCAATGTGCACAAGCTCGAACCGCTGCTGAGGTTGCCGATCGCGCTGGGGTTGGCGCACCTCCTGGGCCGGGTGCCGGCGTCGGTGCGGGCCTTCGCCCACCCCGAGAACAACAAGCGCGTCGCCGTCGGGATCGTGGCGCTGACCGCGCTGATGGCGGCGACGTCGTTGGCGTGGACGGGCCGGTTGACCCCGCCGGGCACCTTCAGCGCCATCCCGTCGTACTGGCAGGAGGCCGCCGACTGGCTCGACGAGCACAACACCGAACGCGGCCGCGTCCTGGCGGCGCCGGGTTCGCCGTTCGCCACCCAGGTGTGGGGCAGCAGCCACGATGAACCACTGCAGGTGCTCGGCGACAGCCCGTGGGGCGTGCGTGACTCCATCCCGTTGACCCCGCCGCAGACCATCCGCGCCCTCGACTCGGTGCAGCGGCTGTTCGCCGCCGGCCGGCCATCCGCTGGGCTAGCCGATACACTTGCCCGACAAGGCATTTCGTATGTGGTGGTGCGCAACGATCTGGATCCGGACAGCTCGCGGTCGGCCCGCCCGATCCTGGTCCACCGGGTCATGGACAACTCCCCCGGACTGGAGAAGGTGGCCGAGTTCGGGGACCCGGTGGGGCCCGGCACGCTCGAGGGCTTCATCAGCGACAGCGGGCTGCGGTTGCGGTACCCGGCGGTGGAGATCTACCGGGTCGCAGGCGCGTCCAGCGCACCGTATCTCGTCGAGACCGACACCATGGCCCGGGTGCAGGGCGGACCGGAATCGCTGCTGCGCCTCGACGAGCGCCGCCGGCTGCTGGAACAGCCTCCGCTGGGGCCGGCGCTGCTGACCTCCGATGCCGAACAAGCCGGCCTGCCCAATCCCGTGGTGACCGTCACCGACACCCCGGTGGCCCGCGAAACCGATTACGGCCGGGTGGACGATCATTCGTCGGCGATGCTGGCCGACGGCGATCCGCGCCACACCCACAACCGGGTTCGCGACTACCCCGCGCCCGGCCAGCAGCTGGTGTACGGCAGCTGGGACGGCGGCCGCATCAGTGTCTCCAGCTCGGCCGCCGACTCGACCGCGCTGCCCGATGTCGCGCCCGCCTCCGGGCCGCCCGCGGCCGTCGACGCCGACTCCGCCACCAGCTGGGTGTCCAATGCCCTGCAAGCCGCGATAGGACAGTGGCTGCAGGTGGACTTCGATCATCCGGTGACCAACGCGACCATGACGTTGACGCCGAGTTCGTCGGCGATCGGGGCCCAGGTGAACCGCATCCAGGTCTCGACGGCCAACGGCAGCACCACCATCGGCGTCGACGAGCCCGGCACACCGGTGACGGTGGCCCTGCCGTTCGGGGAGACGCCGTGGGTGCGCGTCTCCGCTGTCGGCACCGTCGACGGATCCGGCGGCGTCCAGTTCGGCATCACGGATCTGGCCATCACGCAGTACGACGCCTCGGGTTTCGCCCACCCGGTGAACCTGCGGCACACCGCGCTGGTGCCCGGGCCGCCCGAGGACGCGCAGGTGGCGAAATGGGATCTGGGCTCCGAACTGCAGGGCCGGCCCGGATGCGTCGACACACCCGACGGGGTGCACTGTGCCTCACCGTTGTCGCTGGCACCCGAGGAGCTGGTCAGCCTCAGCCGGACTTTGACTGTGCCGCAAGAAGTTTCGCTGGCCCCGACGGTGTGGGTGCGGCCCCGGCAGGGACCCGAGCTGGCCGACCTGGTACGCCAGCCGGGGACCGCGCGCGCCGACGGGGACGCCGATTCGTTCGACGTACTCGGCACCGCCTTCGCGGCCGCCGACGGCGACCCACGCACGTCGTGGACCGCACCGCAGGGCGTCGTGCAGCACCGCACCGCGCCGACGCTGACACTGACACTGCCCGAACCGACCGAGGTGTCCGCGGTCGAACTGACCCCGAGCAGCTCACCGCTGCCGACGCACCCCTCGTTGGTGGCCGTCGACCTCGGTACCGGACCCCAGGTACGCAGCATGGAACCCGACGGCGCCCAGACGCTGGACCTGGCGCCGACGGTCACCGACACCATCAAGATCAGCCTGCTGGACTGGGCCGACGTGATCGACCGCACCGCACTGGGTTTCGATCAGGTCAAACCGCCCGGCCTGGCCGAGGTGGTGGCCCTGGGCCCGGACGGAAAACCGATCGCCGCGGCCGACGGAGAACGCAACCGGGCCCGCGAGATCACGGTGCCGTGCGGGCGTGGGCCGGTGATCGCCGCGGCGGGCCGATTCGTGCAGACGTCGGTCACCACGACCGTCGGCGCGTTACTGGAAGGCGCGCCCATCGCCGCGCAACCATGTGACCGGGCGCCACTGACCTTGCCCGCCGGCCAGCAGGAGGTGCTGGTCAGCCCCGGCAAGGCGTTCTTCGTCGACGGTATCCAGCTGACCGCGCCCGTCGCCGCCACCCTGCCCGCCCCACGCACCGAACCCGCCCGCACCGGCGACTGGGGGCCCGACCACCGCGAAGTCGACGTCACCGCTGCAGACACCGACCGGGTGCTGGTGGTGCCGGAGAGCGTCAACCCCGGCTGGACCGCACGCGCCGCCGACGGCGCCGCCCTGCGCGCGGTGACCGTCAACGGCTGGCAGCAGGGGTTCGTGGTGCCCGCCGGCACCGACGGCGTTGTCGCGTTGAGTTTCGAGTCCAACGGGTTGTACCGGGTGGGGCTGACCACCGGGCTGGCGTTGCTGCCGCTGCTGGCATTGCTGGCGCTGTGGCCGTCGCGGCGGATCAGCACGGGACGCACCGCACCCTGGAAGCCCGGTCCATGGGCGGCCGTCGGCGTGATCGTCGCAGGCACACTGCTGTCCGGGTGGGCCGGTGCGCTGGTGTGCGCGGCGGCCACGGCACTGCTGTGGCGGCTGCGATCCCGGCCCCGGCTGGCGAAGGTGATCACGCTCGGTGGGGTCAGCGGAGGGCTGATCCTGGCCGGTGCGGTGCTGTCGCGGAATCCGTGGCGGTCGGTGGACGGGTACGTCGGGTTCTCCGTCGGGGTGCAGCTGTGTGCCCTGATCTCGGTGGCGCTACTGGCCGCCTCCGCGGTGATGTTCACCCGGGCGACCGATTCCGCCAACGAGGAGCGCGCGGCCTTCTAGCATCGGCACCGTGCCGAAAGTGAACACCGCGCGAGGACAGATCGACGCAGGAGACCTCGGCGTGACGTTGATGCATGAGCACGTCTTCATCATGACCACCGAGATCACCCAGAACTATCCCGAGGGTTTCGGCGATGAGGGCCGCCGCGAGGCCGACGCCATCAACCGGCTCAACGAACTGAAAGCGCGGGGCGTCGACACCATCGTCGACCTCACGGTGATCGGGCTGGGCCGCTACATCCCGCGGATCGCGCGGATCGCCGCAGCCACCGAGTTGAACATCGTGGTGGCCACGGGGCTCTACACCTACAACGACGTCCCGATGTACTTCCACTACCTCGGGCCCGGCGCCGAACTGGGTGGCCCGGAGATCATGACCGACATGTTCGTCCGCGACATCGAAGAGGGCATCGCGGGCACCGGTATCAAGGCGGCAATCCTGAAGTGCGCCACCGATCAACCCGGTGTCACCCCCGGCGTCGAACGGGTGCTGCGTGCGGTCGCCGTCGCACACCGGCGCACCGGCGTGCCCATCTCCACTCACACCCACGCCGCGACGCGCCGCGGGCTCGAGCAGCAGAAGATCTTCGCCGACGAGGGGGTGGACCTGTCCCGGGTGGTCATCGGCCACTGCGGTGACACCACCGACCTGGACTACCTCGAGGAGCTCATCGACGCCGGCTCGTATATCGGCATGGACCGCTTCGGTATCGACGCCTACCTGCCGTTCGAGGACCGGGTGAACACCGTGGCCCGGATGTGCGAACGCGGTCACGCCGACAAGATGGTGCTCTCCCATGACGCCGCGTGCTACTTCGACGCCCTACCCGAAGAGACATTGCCACTGGCGCTGCCGAATTGGCACTACCTGCACATCCACAATGACGTGATCCCCGCTCTCAAGAAGCGCGGTGTCACCCAGGAACAACTGGACACCATGCTGATCATCAACCCGCGCAGGATCTTCGAACGCCAAGGCGGGTACTGAGTTGTATCCGACCATACCGGCGCAGATCTCCGTGCTGGCCGCCCAGGAGCCGGACCGCCCGGCCGTCACCTGCAACGGCCGTACGTTGAGCCGCGCCGAGCTGGACCGCTCGACCAACCGGCTGGCCCGGGCCTACGCCTCACTGGGAGTGACCGAAGGCTCCTATGTGACTGTCGCCCTGGCGAACTCGATCGAATGGCTGCAAGCCGTGATCGCGTGCTGGAAGCTGGGCGCGGTGCCGCAACCCTTGTCGCCGCGATTGCCCGACGCCGAGTACGCTGCCCTGCTGGACCTGCGGCCCCGCGCGCTGCTGGTGGGCCGGGCCGACCCGCGTGGACTGGTTCCGGACGTGCCGGGCGGCCTGGACTCGGATTTCCGCGACGAACCGCTGCCCGAGGCGGTGTCACCGGTGTGGAAGGCGATGGCGTCCGGAGGCAGCACGGGCAGGCCGAAGCTCATCGAAGCCGGTGGCAGCAGCCGCATCCCGGCTGCGATCGGTCACCCGCTGGGCGCCGAGCCCGACGACGTGAACCTGGTGTCGGTGCCGCTGAGCCACAACACCGGATTCACCACTGCCGTGATGGGCCTGCTGCTGGGACACCATCTGGTGCTGATGCCGCGCTTCGAGCCCCACGAGTTCCTGCGCCTGGTCACCGAATACCGCGTCACGTACCTGGCCACGGTGCCCACCATCATGCAGCGGCTGCTGCCGGTGTACCGCGCGGACCCACACGCCTACGACCTGTCGTCGATCCGGCGGTTCTGGCATCTGGCCGCACCGTGTCCGCCCACCGTCAAAGAGGCGTGGATCGACCTCATCGGCCCCGACGCGGTGTGGGAACTGTACGGCGGCACCGAACTCCAGGCGTTGACCTTCATCTCCGGTTCGCAATGGCTGACCCACCGCGGTTCGGTGGGTGTCGTGGTGTCCGGGGAGATGACGGTCCTCGACGACGACGGCCGGCCGTGCGCGCCCGGCCAGGTGGGCGAGATCTTCATGCGACCCAGCCCCGGTAGCGCGCCGACCTACCGGTACATCGGCGCCACCGCGAAATCGCGCGACGGCTGGGATTCGCTGGGCGATCTCGGGTACTTCGACGCCGACGGCTTCCTGTATCTGAGCGACCGGCGCGTCGACATGTTCACCGTCGGCGGCCGCAACACCTACCCCGCCGAGATCGAGAACGCGCTCTCCGAGCATCCGGATGTGTTGTCCTGCCTGGTGGTTGGTGTGCCTCACGACGATCTGGGGCAGGTGCCGTACGCATTGGTGCAGGCCGGTGTTCCGTTGACCGAGGCGGGTTTACAGGAGTTTCTGCGCGAGCGCCTCGAGGGGTACAAAGTGCCGGACACCATCGAGTTCGTCGACCGGCCGTTGCGCGACGACGCCGGCAAGGCCCGCCGGTCCGCGGTGCGCGACGAGATCCTGGCGCGCCTGTAAAGCCCGCCTTGTGCGAGCGTGCGTTCTTGTACACGACACGCCGCGCAGATGTGTGCAAACACGCGCGGTCAGCGGAGGTGACTAGAGGAGGCGGACCGGCTCACCGCGCAACCACGCGTGGATGTTCTCCACCGCCTGCGGGTAAGCCACGCCGTACGCGCTGTCGGTGACGAAGCCGATATGCGGTGTGGCAACAACATTCGGCAAGCTGCGCAGCGGGTGGTCCGCGGGCAGCGGCTCAGTGTCGAAGACATCGAGCGCCGCGGCGCCCAACGCGCCGGACGTGAGCGCGGCCACCAGCGCGGCCTCGTCGACCAGCGGCCCTCGCGAGGTGTTCACCAGCAACCCGTTGCGCCCCAGCAGGGCCAGTTCGTGAGCGCCGACAACCCCGCGGGTGCGCGCACTGAGCACCAGATGCACTGTGACGATGTCCGATTCGGCGAACAGCTGGTCTTTGGCCACCGGCGTCACGCCCAGCGCCCTGGCACGGTCGGGATCGAGGTTGGCACTCCAGGCGTGGACGGTCATCCCGAACGCCTGCGCGTAACGGGCCACCTGACTTCCGATATGACCGAGGCCGACGATGCCGAGCGTGCGGCCGTACAGCTCGGTGCCGACCGTGCTCTGCCAGCCACCACCACGCAGGTTGTCGACCTCGGTGGGGATGTGCCGCGCCGCTGCCATCAACAGGGCCCAGGTGTGTTCACCGGCGGCATGTTTCGACATACCCGTGCCGCTGACGGGTATCCCGCGTTCGGCGGCCGCGGCCAGATCGATGGCGGCGTTGCGGGTGCCTGTGGTGACGATGAACCGCAAGTTCGGCAACGCCTCCAGGACGGTGCGGCTCAACGCCGTCCGCTCGCGCATGGCCACCACCACCTGGGCGTCGGCCAGCTCTGAGATGGTCTCCCGCTCGTCGGCGAACGCCCGGGTGAACACCCGGATGTCGAAACCCTCACGCAGCGAATCGAAGTCGGCGCTGGCCAGCGCCACCCCCTGGTAGTCGTTGAGGATCGCCAGTACCGGTTTCATCGCGCCACCACGGGCTCGGCGTCGTCGGTGACCGAGCTGTCCAGCGGCGGCGGTTTCATGCGGTACTCCCAGCGCCGCAACGCCTGCCGGCACGGCTGCTCCACCAGCGCGTAACTGACCGCGGCCAGTGCAAATCCGAAGATCAGCGTCAACGCCAGCACCGTCGGCATGTGCCCGTTGAAGGCGAACTCGCCGATCACCGGGAACACCATGGCCAGCGCCGCGAGGTGCCACACGAACAGCCCGTAGGACCAGCGCCCCAGCGTCACCATCACCCGGCTACCGAGAATGCGGTGCTGCGTATCGGGTGTGTCGAGCACCAGCGGCGCCAGCAGCGCGGCGGCCAGCACTGCTCCCATCGCGGTCTTGACCGCGAACTGTGAGGAAGTGCCCGGCACGAGTCCCTCCGGTCCGGCCACCGGGGAGGCGGCCACCAGGAACGCCGCCACCGCGATGACGGCCATCAGGATCCGCTGACGTGCCAGCCGGTGCCAGAACCCGACGCGACTGACCGTGAGCTCGGCGATCAGCATTCCTGCGGCGAACCACGAGGTGAATGCCGGCGGCCAGTTCAGCGGATTGAGCCCGTCAGGCGCCAGGTCCGACGCCGCAACCGCCCACGCCCAGCCCCAACTCGCCACCGCCACGAAGGCGATCACCGGGATGCGCGCCCGCACCGGAAGCCGCCGCGCGAAGACGGCCAGCAGCGGCAGCGCCAGATAGAAACTGACTTCCACCGAGAGGCTCCACATCTGCGTCAACCCGGCCGTCAGCGTCAGCGGCACGTAGATCTGGGTGAGCGTCAGATTGGCCCACCACACCGTCCAACTGGCACCCGTGGCGTCGGGCATCAGCAGCAGGATGACCATCACCGCCACCAGGTATCCGGGCATGATGCGCACGATGCGCGAGCGCAGGTAGTGCCCCGTCGGCGGGGTGTGCCGCAGGCCACGGACCGCCGCGGCATGCCCGCGCCACAGCAGGAACCCGGACAACGCGAAGAACACCGCCACCGCGAGGTCGAACCGTCCGAGCAGGCGGCCGTCGACACCGGAGGAGTGTCCGGTCTGGAAGGCGACGTGGGTGATCACGACGCCGATCGCCGCGCACGCCCGCATCCCCTCGACGGCAGGAAGAAAGCTGCGCGTCCCTGTCACAGGTTGGTCGGTCATCGTTTCCAGTGTGCCGGGCCGCGAACTCGGGTAAGTCACCGCCTTAGAGTCTGCTGTTAGGGTCAACGGGGTTTGCCCCACCTGCGGTGTATTGGAAGGAAGGTACGCACAACGTGAACCGAGCAGTCATGTTGCGTATCGCCGCATGCGGCATCTTGGGCCTCGGCGCCGCGCTGCTGATCGCCGCGCTGCTGTTGACCACCTACACCGCGGGCAAGATCGAGCGGATCCCGCTGGACATCGACACCTCGCTGACAAGCGACGGCACCGGCACCGCGCTGGACCCGGCGTCCCTGGCCGGCGAGCGATTCGTCATCGACCGCGATGTACCGCTGGTGTCCCAGCAGCAGGTCACCGTGGAGTCGCCGTCGAACGCCGACGTGGTGACGTTCCAGGTGGGCACCACCGTGCGCCGGACGGATCAGCAACAGGACAACGGCCTGCTGCTGGCGATGGTCGACACCGTGACGGTGAACCGCGAGACCGCGATGGCCGTTTCCGATGACACCCACCCGGGCGGATCGGTGCAGAAGCCGCGGTCCATCGAGGACACCAAGCCGCCCACCAACATTGCGCTGCCACACGACGGCCTGTCCTACCGCTTCCCGTTCAACACGGAGAAGAAGACCTACCCCTTCTTCGACCCGATCGCCCAGCGCGCCTTCGATGCGAACTACGAAGGTGAAGAAGACGTCAACGGCCTGACCACCTACCGCTTCACCCAGAACGTCGGCTACGACGCGGACGGTCAGCTGGTGGAACCCGTGAAGTACGCCTCGCTGTACGACAACGAGGAAGACGGTGTGGTGACCGCCCGCGCGATCCAGTGGGGACTCGAGGGCGACCCCGAAGAGCCGATCACCATGACCCGCTACTACGCCGCTCAGCGCACCTTCTGGGTGGACCCGGTGTCCGGTGTGATCGTCAAGTCCGACGAACACGCCAACCACTACTACTCACGCGACGAACTGCGGCCCGAGGTGACGTACGCCGAGTACACCGTGACCTCCACCGAGGAGAGCGTCGAATCACAGGTCGCCGCGGCCCGCGACGAGCGTGACCGGATCGGCCTGTGGTCACGCGTGCTGCCCATCACCTTCACCGCCGCCGGGTTGATCGCCCTGGTGGGCGGGGCGCTGCTGGGTTCGTTCAGCCTGCGTGCCGAAGCCGCACTGCTCGATTCGGGCGGTGAGGCCCCTGAAGGCGGCTTCTTCGCCGGACTGGGTGGCCGGCGGGGCGAGGACACCGGCCCGATGCCCGCCGCCGAAGCCGAGACCGAGAAGCTGCCGGCGCAACGACCGGACCTGCACCCCGACCCGGGTCCGCCCGACCGTCGGTAATCGGGTCGTGCCGGGGTACGCCCTGGCGCTGAGCCTGCTGATCACCGCGCCGCTGCTGGCGCCGGGCTACCTGCTGCTGCGCGATGCGGTGTCCACCCCGCGGTCCTATCTGTCCGACGCCGCGCTCGGCCTGACCGAAGCGGCGCCGCGGGCCCTCCCCCAGGATTTCGCGCTGGCCCTGGCCTCGCACCTGATCGACGGTGGACTCGTGGTGAAAGTCCTGCTGGTGGGCGGGCTGTGGGCGGCCGGCTGGGGTGCCGCGGCCCTGGCGTCAGCGGTGCTACCGGTCGCGGGCACAGCCGGACAGTTCGTGGCGGCGACGGTGGCGGTGTGGAATCCCTATGTGGCCGAGCGGCTGTTGCAGGGCCACTGGAGTCTGCTGGTGGGCTACGGGTGTCTGCCCTGGGTGGCGCACACCGTGCTGCGGCTGCGGGCCGGGGACAGCGGCTATGCGCGGCTGGCCTTCTGGCTGGCCCTGGCCGGGCTGACGCCGACGGGACTGTTGCTGGCCGCGGCGGTGGCGCTGGTGTGTGTGACGGCCCCGGGCCCGCGGTCACGATGGCTGGTCGGCGGGGTGGCGACCGGGCTGTCCGCGCTGGCGGCCCTGCCGTGGTTGGTGGCCGCTGCAGCCGCTTCGTCGCTGGCGACGTACCAGGCCGTGGGTGTGCCGGGGGTGGCGGCGTTCGCGGCGCGCGCCGAACCGGGGCTGGGCACCGTCGGCAGTCTGGCCGGGCTGGCCGGTATCTGGAACGCCGAGGCCGTACCGGGCTCCCGGTCGACGCTGTTCGCGGTCGTGGGCACCGCTGCGCTGCTGGGGGTGGTGGCTCTGGGAGTGCCGGTCGCCGCCCGCGCGCGTGCGGCGGTGCCACTGATGGTGCTGGCCGCGGTGGCGGTGGTGGTGCCCGCGTTGATGGCCACCGGCCCGGGTTTGGCCGCCACCCAGGCGGTGGTGGAGCTGCTGCCCGGCCTCGGGGTGCTGCGTGATGCGCAGAAGTGGGTGGCGCTGGCGATGCCGGGCTACGCGGTGGCGGCCGCGGGGGCGGTGCTGACCCTCACGAGCCGGCGCCCGTCGGTGAAGCCGGCGGTGGCGGCGACGGCGTGCTGCGTGGCGGTCATCGCGGTGCTGCCGGACCTGGCGTGGGGCGTGTGGGGCAAGGTGGCCCCGGTGCGGTACCCGGACGGGTGGGCGGCAGTCGCCGGGCAGATCAACGCCGACCCCCGGCCCGTCGCGGTGCTACCCGCCGATTCCATGCGTCAGTTCAGCTGGTCGGGTCCCGCGCCGGTGCTCGATCCGCTGCCCCGATGGGTGAGCGCCGACGTCCTCACCACGGGTGATCTGACCATCTCGGGTGACACCGTACTGGGCGAGGGCGGGCGGGCCCGGGCCGTGCAGAATCTGCTGTTGGAGGGCGCCGACGCTGCGCAGTTGGCCGACGCCGGTATCGGCTGGGTGGTCCTGGAGTCCGGCTCGGCCGGCGAAACCGGTTCAGCGGCAACCACACTCGCCCAGCTGCCGGTGACCTACCAGGACCCCGAGGTCACGTTGTACCGCGTCGGAGGTGACGCGGCGGGGGCGGGTGCGGGACCGCGCGCGGCGGTGTTGGCCGCACACTGGACATGGCTGGCGGTGCTGGTGGGTGGCGCCGCGGGCATGGCCGCCGGCGCCTGGCTCAGACGACGCCGCTGACCCGTCGCCCACTGTGCACGGCGTCGAGCACGGTGCGCATGGCCCGCGCGCTCTGCGGCCAGGAGAAGTCGCCGCTGCGGGCCTGCGCCTTGTCCCCCAGCCCGGACCGGAGTTCGGCGTCACCGAGCAGTTCCTCGAGCTTGTCGACCAGCTCTTCGCGGTCGTCGACCAGAATGCCCGTCACGCCGTCGACGATCGAGTCGGCCAGCCCGCCCGACGACGCGTAACCGATGGTCGGCACGCCGTGCTGGGCGGCTTCCACCACGGCCAGCCCCCAGCCCTCTTTGCGGGACGGCAGGACGTGCACCCAGGCGCGGTGCACGACGTGGTGTTTGGTGACCTCATCGACGTGGCCGTGGAAGGTGACCGCGTCGGAGATGCCCAGCAGCGCCGCGTAATCCACCAGCGGCTGATGCCACCAGCCGCCGCCCACCACGTCCAGGTGCAGATCCGGGATTCGCCTGCGCAGCACCGCGACCGCATCGAGGGCGTCCTCGATCTGCTTGTGCGGCACCAGCCGGGACAACACCGCAACGCGCGGCGTCGCCGAACGGGCCGCCCGCAGACTGGAGTCGGGGGCGTCGTCGAGTCCGTTGCGGACCACCGCGATGCGCTCCTGCGCCACTCCGAGGGCGGTGAGGTCACGCGCCGACGGCAGCGACACGGTGACGTACTGGTGGTGCTTGTGCATCCACGGCGACAGCCGCGACTCGATGAACCAGCCGATGCGGCCCAGCACAGGACCGGCCACCGGCCACTGCTCACGGTGACAGTGATGGACCAGCACCACGACTCGGCGACCGTAGGCGAGCCGGGCCAGGAAGGGGATGCCGTTCTGGGTGTCGATCACCACGTCCGGCCGCGCCGCGCGCAGCGGTCCCAGGCCGAAGCGGGCCAGCACCATCGCCAGACCGGCCCAGATGTACAGGGTGTAAGGGCTGCCGCCCCGGCTGATGTGCACGCCGTCGACGATCTCGTGCCGCGGAGCGCCGTCATACCGCGCGGTGCGCAGCGTCACCCGCACCCCGCCGGCGGCCAGTTGCGCGCCGATGCGCTGTAGGTAGGCCTCGCTGCCACCGCCCTGCGGGTGGCCGCTGTCGCGCCAGCACAACAACAGCACGGAGCGGACTCCGGGGTGATGCGGTGTGCTGGTCATTGTCAGCCAGCCTAACTGCGTAACGTGGCGCCGATGACCGCCACCGATCTGCTTGCGCGGCGGGCGACGCTCGCGAGGTCGGTGCGACTGCTCTCCCAGTTCCGCTTCGAGCAGTCCGATCCCGCGCGGTTCTACGGCGCATTGGCCGAGGACACCGCCGCCATGGTCGACGAGTTGTGGCAGGGCGCGACCGGCGGGTCAGCGGCCGGCCGCACCGTGGTGGACGTGGGCGGCGGGCCCGGCTACTTCTCCGAGGCGTTCACCGCGCGGGGGATGTCCTATGTCGGGGTGGAACCCGACCCGCAGGAGATGCACGCTGCACCAGGGCATGCCCGCGGGGCGGGGGTGTTCGTGCGGGCCTCCGGGATGGCGTTGCCCTTCGCCGACGACAGTGTCGACATCTGCCTGTCGTCGAACGTCGCCGAGCACGTACCGCACCCGTGGCGGCTGGGCTCCGAGATGCTGCGGGTGACCCGGCCGGGTGGGCTGGCGATCCTGTCGTACACGGTGTGGCTGGGGCCGTTCGGCGGTCACGAAATGGGGCTGACGCACTATCTGGGTGGCGCCCGGGCGGCCCGCCGGTACACCCGCAAACACGGCCATCCGCCGAAGAACAACTACGGATCGTCGCTTTTTGCGGTGTCGGCGGCCGACGGGCTGGACTGGGCCGCGAGCACCGGCGCGCTGATCGCCGCATTTCCCCGCTACCACCCGCGATGGGCGTGGTGGTTGACCTCGGCACCCGGGGTGCGGGAGTTTTTGGTGAGCAACCTGGTGCTGGTTCTGCGCCCTCGTTGAAGTCGTGACTGGAACAGGTTCTCGTTCGGCTCGATTCTCGGTAGTGTGACGCTCATGACACAGAGCGTTGATGCTGTTTCACCAACCGAGGCGTACAAGACCTCCTACGACAAGCTCTTCATCGGGGGCCACTGGGTGGACCCGTCCACCTCCGAGGTGATCGAGGTCTTCTCCCCCGCCACCGGCGAGAAGGTCGGACAGGTGCCGTTGGCCGCCGAGGCCGACGTCGATGCGGCCTGCGCGGCGGCGCGGAAGGCGTTCGATGACGGGCCGTGGCCCACCATGCCGCCGGCCGACCGGGCCGCGGTGATCGGCCGTGCGGTCAAGCTGATCGAGGACCGCGCCGATCTGTTCAAACATCTGCTGAAACTCGAAACCGGCCAGCCCGCCACGATCGTCGACATGATGCAGTACGGCGCCGGCCTGTCCGGGCTGCAGTACTTCGCCGGCGCTGCAGACAAATTCGCCTGGCAGGACATCCGCGACGGCATCTACGGCCAGACCCTGGTGCTCAAGGAACCCGTGGGCGTGGTGGGCGCCGTCATCGCCTGGAACGTGCCGTTCTTCCTGGCCTGCAACAAGCTCGGCCCCGCGCTGCTGGCCGGGTGCACCGTCGTGCTCAAGCCGGCGGCCGAGACGCCGCTGACGGTCAACGCGCTGGCCGAGGTGTTCGCCGAAGCGGGCCTGCCGGAAGGCGTGCTGTCGATCGTGCCGGGTGGGGTGGAGACCGGGCGCGCGTTGACCAACAACCCGGAGCTGGACAAGTTCACCTTCACCGGCAGCTCGGCGGTCGGCAAGGAGATCGGCAAGCTGGCCGCCGAGAAGCTCAAGCCGTGCACGCTGGAGCTGGGTGGTAAGTCCGCGGCGATCATCCTCGAGGATGCCGACCTGGATTCGACGCTGCCGATGCTGGTGTTCTCCGGTCTGATGAACTCCGGTCAGGCGTGTGTGGGCCAGACCCGCATCCTGGCGCCGCGCTCGCGTTACGACGAAGTGGTGGAGAAACTGGCGGGTGCGGCCGCCGGCATGCAGGCCGGCCTGCCCGATGATCCCGCCGCCATGATCGGCCCGCTGATCAGCGAGAAACAGCGCGACCGTGTCGAGGGCTACATCAAGAAGGGTGTCGAGGAGGGCGCCAGGATCGTGGTCGGCGGCGGCCGCCCCGAGGGCCTGGACAGCGGGTGGTACGTCCAGCCCACGGTGTTCGCCGACGTCGACAACTCGATGACCATCGCCCAGGAGGAGATCTTCGGGCCGGTGCTGGCGGTGATCCCCTACGACACCGAAGCCGACGCCATCCGCATCGCCAACGATTCGGACTACGGACTGGCCGGCAGTGTGTACACCACCGACTTCGCCCGGGCGCTGGAGATCGCCAAGAAGATCCGCACCGGTACCTACGCGGTGAACATGTACGCGTTCGACCCGGGCGCGCCGTTCGGCGGATACAAGAATTCGGGCATCGGGCGCGAGAACGGCCCGGAAGGCATTGCGGCGTATACGGAGTCGAAGAGCGTGCTGCTGCCGTTCGGGTACACGCCGCCGGAGTGAGTTCGAGCGGCCGAGGGACGAGGCCGCGAAGAAGCTCACGACCCAACAACCCGGAGTGAGTTCGAGCGGCCGAGGGACGAGGGTTCGGACCCAGTTGATATTCACCTCAGTCAACGGAATCGGCCGGTTTCTCTCGACTGAGTTCCGTCTCAAACAAAAAGACGCGCCCAGCGATGAGCTGGGCGCGTCTTTTGTCGTTGCGACTAGCGGACGTTGACGTAGACGGTCTTGGTGTTCTGCGGGGCGAACTGGTTGTCGGCGTTGGGGCCGTACCCGCCTTCGTTGCCGTTGTTGGGGTTGGTGTGGCTGAAGGTGGCGCCTTCACCGACGGAGACGACGCTGGCTTCGCTCAGCGGGGCGTTGGACAGCCGGTTGACGATCACCTTGTACCCCTGGTCCTGCAGCGAGGAGATGGTGTCCTGGGCGTTGCCGGCGCCGGTGGGGGCGGCCAGCGCGGGTGCGGCCAGCCCCAAGAACGCGGCGGTGGCGGCGGTGGCAATGGCGGTGGCAAATCCAAACTTGGTCATGATGGTTCTTCTCTCTTGATTCGTTGGGGTTCGAATCGTGGGTCCCAGAGAGGGTCTGTGGCTCGCGGTTCGTGGTGCTCTGATGGTGTAAACCAGCAGATCAGCGGTTTAATTCCACTGGCAGAAATTGATCGCCGGGTGGCAGGAACTTGCGTCTTCGCGCGGCACTGGCCATAGCCCACGGCCGTCTCCGGTGACGCACACGCGGTGCAAATCAGCTAAGTGACAGGAAACGAGTGGTGCTCGTGTGCCACCTGCCAGCGGCCGTCCTGCTTACGTAGCCCCAGTGAGAGCCGCAACCGCAGCGCCGGCTTGGCGGTGAGCTCGACCGGCGTCCCGCACCGCAGTAACGCGTGGGCGTAGGCAACGGTGTCACCGGCCGTCACATCCAGCTCGAGCAGGTCGAAGAACGCCCCGCTGGTCACGTATTCGAAGAACGGCGGCCAGCATTCGCGGTATGCCTCGATGCCGCGGATACCGTTGTGGGGCGGTGGCACATCGAACATCACGATGTCGTCGGTGTGGTCGGCGACCACCGCGTCGAGGTCGCGGGTTCGGATGGCGGCGACCCAGCGGTACACGAGGTCACGGATCTCGCTCTGGTTGTCGGTCATACCGGTTGAGACCGGCGCGGTTATGCCAAGTCATCGCGGCGGCGACGGTCGATCACGAAGGCGGGGCGACAGGCGTTACGGTAATATCATTCTTTGTAAACCAGAAGCGTCCTCTCGGCCCGAGTTCGGAGATCCCATGAGCAGCAGTAAAGCCGCCATCATCGCGGCAGCCCGCACCGCGATCGGAACCGCCCGCAAGGGCACGCTGGCCAACACCCCCGCGGTCGAACTGGCCAAACCGATCGTGGCCGCTGCCGTCGAGAGGTCGGGCCTGGACCCCAGTGACTTCGACGATCTGGTCCTGGCCGAGAGCCTGCAAGGTGGGGGCGACAGCGCCCGCTACATCGCCGTGGATCTCGGCTTCGACAACATCCCGGGCCTGGCCGTCAACCGCCAGTGCGCATCCAGCTTGGCCGCCATCGCGGTGGGCGCCGGACAGATCGCGTCGGGAATGAGCCGCGCAATCCTGGCCGGCGGCATGGAGTCGCTGTCGACCATGCCGCAGTTCACCAAGCGCAAGCCGTTCACCACCGGCAAAGAAGCAGGCGACTGGGAGCGCTGGGCGCCGATGTCCAATCCGATCGACAGCCCCGACGCTCCCCCGTTCGACATGTCCATCACCGTCGCGCACAACTGCGCAGTCGAATACGGCATCACCCGCGAAGACCAGGACGCCTGGGCGTTGCGCAGCCATCAGCGGGCGGTCAAAGCCGTCGACGCCGGATCGTTCGTCGACGAGATCGTGCCGATCCACGTGGCCCAGCAAGATGGGTCGACGGTGGTGTTCGCCGAGGATGAACATCCGCGCCGCGAGACGTCATTGGACGTGCTCTCCGGCTTGAAGGTGCTGCACCCGGAGATCGACGGCTTCACCGTGACGGCCGGTAACTCCTCGGGCACCAACGACGCCGCCGCGGTGCTGGCGCTGGCCCGCCCCGACACCCAGCAGAACGTGTTGGCCAACATCCTGTCATGGGCCCAGGTCGGTGTTCCGCCGAAGCGCACCGGCAGCGGCCCCATCTACGCCATCCCGAAAGCACTGGAACTGGCCGGGCGCACCATCTCCGATGTGGCCCTGTTCGAGATCAACGAGGCCTTCGCGGCGCAGGCCGTCGCCTGCACCCGCGAGCTCGGTCTCGACGAGGAGATCGTGAACGTCTACGGGTCCGGTATCAGCCTCGGACATCCGATCGCCGCGACCGGCGCCCGGATGGTCACCTCCGCCATTCACGAATTACGCCGTCGCGGAGGCGGATTGGGCGTTCTGTCGATGTGCGCCGGCGGCGGCATGGGTGCCGCCATGGTGATCGAGGTCAGTTAGCGCCCCAGCAGTGGCCGGCGGGTCACGGTGGCAGCCTCGCTGGTCCGCAAGAAGGGCAAGGCGAAGACCACCATCGCCAACCTGCGCCGTCATGTGCAGGAACACCTCGACCTGGGCTACACAAAGGACCTGGCCGAACGCGAGCGGGTGTACCGGCGCATGGTGGCAGAAGGTGAACAGCTCAGGGGTCTGGAGCCCCGACACCATGCGCTGGTCCAGGACGAGCCGGGGCTGCTGGACAAGATCGCCGAAGCCCGGCGCAGGCACGAGCAGATGGAGGCCGCGCGCGACTGAAGGCGGGACAGAGGTCAGTCGCTGGCCGGCAGCGGCTTGGCCTCTTTCAGCGCCAAGGGAGTGTCCCCGACCGACAAGCTGCCTTGACCTGCCTTCGTCACCAGGACCTCAGCGCCTGCGTCGTCGACATAACGCTTCCCCATGACCGTGCCCTCGGCGAACGAAGGGTCGATCGCGGCGCCGCTCTTGTCAGCGTCGAGGGTGACCATCGGTGCCCCGCCACAGCGCAGGTCGCCGAGGCTGTCGGCCGACTTCACCACGATCACCTGGGTGTCGTCGACCTGACTTTGCAGGCGGGTGCCGTTCTTCACCGTCATCTGGTCCTCACTTCTGTGCGGTTGCGTCTTCCAGGCTTGCGACGATCTCGCGACGCAGGATCTTGCCGGTGGCGTTGGTGGGCAACTCGTCGCGGAACACTACGCGGTCCGGGGTCCGTGACCCGCGCAAACTCTGGCGCACGTAGTCGCGCAATTCCTCGGGATCCGGCTGCACGCCGTCGACCGGAACCACCACGGCGACGATGGCCTGCCCCCACTGGGGATCCTCGGCGCCCACCACCGCGACCTCGTGCACGTCCGGGTGTTCGATCAGCACATCTTCCAACTCAGCCGGGGCGATGTTCTCACCGCCGCGGATGATGGTGTCGTCGGAACGGCCGCCGATGAACAGATAGCCCTCATCGTCGAGCATGGCCACATCTTTGGTGGCGAACCACCCGTCGGCGTCCAGCACCGAACCGATTCCGGTGTACTTGCCCGACACCTGCTCGCCGCGGACGAACAGCTCGCCCGTCTGTCCCGGGCCCACCACATTTCCCGCGTCGTCGCGGATCTGGACCTCGATACCGGGCACCGGCCGGCCCACCGAGCCGAGCCGTCCCGCACGGTGATCCTCCGGCGTCAGCACCGCGATGGTGGAACTGGTCTCGGTGAGTCCGTAGGCGTTGACGAAACCGACCTGCGGTAACAGTTCGAGGGCCTTACGCACCAGAGGCAGGCCCACCTTGGAGCCGCCATAG
This sequence comes from Mycobacterium sp. Soil_C_30, assembly GCF_057656995.1. Lineage (NCBI taxonomy): Bacteria > Bacillati > Actinomycetota > Actinomycetes > Mycobacteriales > Mycobacteriaceae > Mycobacterium > Mycobacterium sp. Soil_C_30. Next base: position 77,070 of record NZ_JBDGJH010000009.1, read on the forward strand.
GCCAGGTTGCGCAGCGAATGCAGTTGATGCTCACCGGTTTCCAGGACCTTCACGATCCGGTCCAGCATGGTGGGCACCACCGTCGCCGTGGTGACGGCCTCGTCACCGACCAGCCTGACCCACTCGGCGGCGTCGAAGTTGGTCAGGTACACCATCTTTCGGCCGGCGTACAGATTCGACAGCGCGGCGCCCACCCCTGCGATGTGATACGGCGGCACACAGATCAGTGCCGCGTCGGCTGGGTCGGCGGAGGCGAACTCCACGGTGCCGGTGACGTAGCTGGTGAGGTTGTTGTGGGACAGTTCGACAGCCTTGGGCTGCGAAGTGGTACCGGAGGTGAACAGCACCACCCCCACCTCGTCGGGGTCCGGGAACTCGGCAGCCGGCTCGTGTCCACGCGCAGCGGACACGAAGTCCGCCGAGTCGACGACGGTCTTGCCGGCCGAGCCGACCATCTCGGCGTAGCGCGCATCGGCGATCACCAAGGGCGCGGGCAGACGGTTGATCAGCGCCTGGATCCCCTCGGCCGACAGTCGGTAGTTGATGGGGGTGAACGCCCGGCCCGCGCGCGCCGAGGCGAACAGCAGCAGCGGCAACATGGCCCCACCGGCGCCGACGTAGGCGACGTGACCGGCGCCGGACGCGGCGATGACCCCGGCGGCCCCGTCGGCCAGATCGGACAGTTCCTGGGTGGTCAGGCGGGTGTCACCGTCGACCACGGCGATGCGGTCCGGGTCGCTCGAGGCGGCCATCTCGAGCAGCAGCGAAATGCTCATTATCGGAACTCGCTATCGACGCTTGCGGATCGGTAGAACATGATTCTCCGATTAAACCACAGCAGCAGGCTCCCACTTGGCGACCACAAAATCCCCGTTGCACGCCGACTCCACCAACCGCCACTCCGACCGCAGCGGCAGCACCCGCGAACCCGCCCCCAACGTGCACGGGGCATAGCTGACGATCACCTGGTCCACCAGGCCGTCGGCGACGAACTGGGCAGCGATGTCACCACCGCCCATCACCCACACGTCCTTCCCGGCGGCGGCCTCGACCAGCCTGGGGTGCAGCTGCGCCACACTGCCCGCAAACGCCTGGACCGGGTGCCCGTCAGCGATGATCTCCGGGCGATGGGTCAGCACCCACGAGGGTTGCTCGTACATCCACTCACCGGGCTCGTTCTTGCGCAGCCACTCATAGGTGGCCGACCCCATGACCAGCGAGCCGATGGACGCCATGAACTCGTCGATCCCGAACGGACCGTTCTGGTCGATGTTCCTGGTGAGCAGCCAGTCCAGGCTGCCTTCGCTGTCGACGATGTAGCCGTCGAGACTGGATGCTGTGTAGTAGATGGTGCTCATCGGGGTCCTCTCATCCATTCCAGGGGATCACCGCGGTGGGTCTCGACGCCGAGCTGCGCGAGCATGGCCCGGGCGAGGTGCCGCCGGTGTGCGGAGTAGGTCAGTACGTGGGCGACGATGCCGAACAGCTGGAACGACTCCGGCGGATCACACAGTGCGTCGATCACGGTGTCGCCCATGCGCCCGTCGGCCGCCAGCCGGGTGATGGTCGCCGACCAGTGCGCACCGATGTCATCGTGGTGAGCGGCCAGCTCACGAGGGCCCGCCAGCGCGGGGTCGGTTTTCTGCCGTGACGGAAAGTCCCGCCCCTCGATGCTGGCCAGCCACACTTCCTTGGACCACACCAGCGCACCGAGCACCGCCCCGACGCTCGGCTCGGGGCCGTCCCATTCCAGCACGGTCTGACCCGGTGAAACCTCCTGCAGCCATTGCTCTTTCGACAGGGCTGCGGCCCGACCGATCAGATACCCGGTGTCAGCGATGTCGTGAGACATCATCAGCCCGCTCACGTCCGGTACTGCGTCTGCGCTGGACTCCAGCCACAACGACTGCGGCGGGTGGAAGTGCAAGCCGTTGGGCGCCGGCAACCGGAACTCGGCCCCCACCCGCGACGGTGGCGTGCCGAAACCCCGCCGGAACGCCCGGGAGAACACCTCGGTCGAGGACCAGCCTTCATCCTCGGCCACCGCGGCCACCCCTTCGCCGCGCTGCAGGCGCCACGCCGCCCGTTCGAGCATGATGCGCCGCCGCAGTGCCGCCGGGGACTCCCCCGTCAACCTGCGCACCTCGCGGGAGAAGTGGAACTCCGAGACGAAGGTGCTGCGCGCCATGCCCTCGACGCTGGTGTTGGCGCCCTCGACGATGGCGTCGAGGAGTTCACGGAGCCGGTCCCTGCCCCGGGGCACCTGTTCTGCTGTCACGCCTACGAGTATCGTCACCGCACCGCGTCGTGGACATGACGTTTCCTGCTGTCTCGGCGTTGGCTAGTCTCCACGGATGGACGACGTGGGCGCCGATATCGAGACACCGGACACGATTCTGCGGCGCTTCTCCATCAGCGATGTCAAAGCCGATGTCGAACACGGCATTTCGGTGATGTCCATGCCGGTGGCGGATCTGGTCAACCCGTTCACCGGAGCGCCCACCATCGGCCCGCTGGCGATCCTGCTCGACGCGGCGGGCGGCAACAGCAACCACTTCAGGCGCACCCCGGCCGAGTGGACCGTCACCAGCGAGCTGGCCGTGGAGATCAGCCCCGACGGCACCGACGTACTGCTGGCCGGGCACGCCGAACCGGTGGTGGCCAGCAGCGCGCCGCTGGGCCCCAAGGGTGCCACCGCGCTGTCGGTGTGCACGTTCACCGTCGGCGAGGTCGTCATCGGCGGCGGCACCGTCCGCTCGTTCTACCTGCCGTCGGGACAGGAAGTGACCGGCACCGCCGAATACAACGTCCCCGAGCCGCGCCGGCCGCTGACCGACCTGATGTCGGTGGAGGTCATCGGCGACGCGGTGCTGGCGCAGCGGGTGGATCCGATCCTGAACAACTCGCTGGGCATCATCAACGGCGGGGTCGCGTCCGCCGGGCTGGAACTGGTGGCGTCAGCGGCCATTGCCGCCGGCCAGCCGATGCGGACCGCCTCACTTCGGGTCAATTTCCTGCGGCCGTTCTTCGCGGGCGAGGCGTCGCGTTATGTTGGCACCCCGATGCGAGTGGGGCGCCGCACTGCCGTCGGGGACGCCGAAGCCATCGGCGACGACGGGAAGGTCGCCCTGACCGCGCGGATCACCGCCTACCAGTGATGGGGGTTCGATGACGGACACCGAAGAACTCGGCGAACTGCGCACGCGGGTGCGCGAGTTCCTTACCGCCGACCGTGCCGAGTTCGGCTGGCAACCCGAGGTGGACGCCTGGCTGTGCGGCGCCGACCCGGCCTTCAGCGCCCGCCTCGGCGCCGCCGGCTTCCTGGGGTTGACCATTCCCCCGGAGTACGGCGGCCACGGCCTGGGACATCTGCACCGCTACGTCGTCACCGAGGAGTTGTTGCTCTCCGGTGCGCCGGTGGCAGCGCACTGGTTCGCCGACCGGCAGGTGGCACCCGGCCTGCTGACCTACGGCACCGAGGAGCAACGCCGGAGCATCCTGCCGCGCATCGCCGCCGGTGAGTTCTATTCCGGCATCGGGATGAGCGAACCGCAGGCCGGCTCCGACCTGGCGGCGGCCTCCACCAAGGCGACGCGCGCCGACGGCGGCTGGGTGCTCAACGGGCGCAAGGTGTGGACCAGCAGTGCGCACCTGGCCCATCAGATCGTGGTGCTGGCCCGCACCAGTCCGGCCGATCCCGAACACCGGCATGCCGGATTCAGCCAGTTCCTGGTGCCCACCGGGACAGACGGCCTGACCATAGATCCGATCGTGACCTCCGATGGCGAACACCACTTCAACGAGATCGTGTTCACCGATGCCTTTGTTGCTGATGACGCGCTGTTGGGCGAGGTGGGCGACGGCTGGCATCAGGTGACCGCCGAGCTGTCCTTCGAACGCAGTGGGCCCGAACGGATCCTGTCGACGGCGCCGCTGCTGCTGCCGTTGCTGCGCGCGCTGGCCGGCCGGGCCGACATCGACGACGGCACCGCCGCCTCGATCGGTCACCTGATCGCGCGGCTGGTGTCACTGCGACAGCTCTCGGTGTCGGTGGCACACGCCCTGGCCGCCGGTGAACCCGCCGCGAACCAGGCCGCCCTGGTCAAGGATCTGGGCACCCGGTTCGAGCAGGAGTCGGTGGAGCTCGCGACCGATCTGTTCGACTTCGTGCACCACAGCGACGACAGGTACGCCGATCTGGTTGCGCTACTTCGTGCTTCCCGGCTGCACGCACCCATGTTCACGTTGCGGGGTGGCACCAACGAGGTACTGCGCGGGGTGGTCGCGCGGGGAATGGGGTTGCGGTGAGTGCACTCTCTGGCGGCGTTTTCGCCACGGCCGTCGACGACGATCTCGCCGACCTGCGCACCCTGGTCGACGAAATCGGCGGCCGCGCAGCCCCACACCGGTTGCCCGAGCCGTTCGACGAGACCACTTGGGCGCACCTGGAGGAGACCGGGCTGAGCCGGCTCACCACCGGTGAGGACGCGGGACCGGCCGAGGCCGCCGTCCTGCTGCGCGGGCTGGCCCGGCACGCAGTGGCGGCCCCGGTCGCCGAAACCGACCTGTTGGCCGCATGGTTGGCGTCGTCGGCCGGCCTGGAGGTACCCGACTCAGGGGCGTTGACAGTAGCGGTCGCCGACGCCGATCACGACGGTGACCGGCTGGTCGGCACCGCCTACGACGTGCCGTGGACGCGCGCGGCGCAGCGGGTGGTGCTGGTGCTGTCGGTGGGCGGACGGTGGCAGGCGGTCGTGGTCGAACCCGGGGATCTCGATGTCACCGACGGGCACAATCTGGGCGGCGAACCGAGGGACCGGGCGGCATTCGACGTCCCGGCGGCGTCAGCGGTGGAACTCGACCCAGTGGTGGTCACCGAGCTCACCCGCCGGGGCGCCTGGGCGCGCTGCGTGCAGATCATCGGTGCGCTGGACGCCGCGGCGGAACTGTCGGTGGCCTACACCCGCGACCGCGTCCAGTTCGGCAGGACGTTGAGCAAATTCCAGTCGGTGCAGCACGCCCTGGCCGGAATGGCCGGCGAGGTGGAACGGGCCCGCGCCTCCGTCGAGCTCGCGGTCACCGCCGCGACCGAAAACGGATTCGACCATGCCGCAACCGATTACGCCGTCACGTTGGCGAAGGTGGTGCTGGGCCGTACGGTCCCCGCGGTCAACACGGTGGCCCATCAGCTGCACGGCGCCATTGGGGTGACCATCGAGCATCAGCTGTGGACGGTCACCAACCGGGCCTACAGCTGGGTCGGCGAGTACGGCAGCACGCAGTCCTGTGCCCGCCGGTTGGGACGCGCCGCGTTGACCCCGACCGACAGCGACGCAGCACTGTGGGACGTGCTGACTGGAAGCGACCTGCGGGCCTGGACCTGAGTCAGGCGTCGAGGACCTCGGTGATGCGTTTGTGGACATCGCCGAGGCCGCCCACGTCGATGCCGAACCGGTTCATCAGCACGTCGAGCACACCGCTGGCGTTGGCGAGCTCACGTCGTTCACTGCGACCGTCGCGGTGATGCACCGCGAGGTGACGACCGTTGAGGTTCCAGCGGGCCTCGTCGGTGACCACCGAGGCCATCAGCGACGTGACGAACTTGGACTCGGGATGTGTTGAGACATACCAACTTCCGACCTGGAGATCGATCTGCGGCCTGGCTTCGTCGGCGAAGACGTACAGCGGCCGCCAGTCGTCCTTGATCTGGGTCTCCAGTACGTACTGCTGACCGGCCTGCCGCAACCGGTACGGCTCGTGGCGGGTCCGTTGCGTCTCGTCGGTGACGAACCGGATGGGTGAGGTCATGGTCTGACCGCCGAAGCCGACGTCCACCAGATAGCGGCCGTCGTCGCCGGGAATGCGCACGGCCAGGAGTTGATGGGTCTGCGCGGGCGGCGGGCTCTGCAGACCGTCCGGGTTCATCCACACCACCCGTGCGCTGAGGGCGTCGGCCTCGAAACCGAGATCGGTCAGCACGTAGCGCAACAGCCCGTTCTGCTCGTAGCAGTAGCCGCCCCGCGCGTGGTGCACCATCTTGTCGAACAACGCCCCGGCGCTCAGGTCGAAGACCGGTGCGCCCATCAGCGGTGTGAGGTTCTCGAAGGCGATGGTGCGCAGGTGCGCGGCCACCAGAGATTCGAGCGTGTCGAGCGTGGGGGCCCCGGGTCCGTCGTATCCGAGGCGGGTGAAGTACGCCGTCGAACAGGGGTGGCTCATGCCCACCATGATGGTGGCTCAACCGAAGTTGAGGTCAAGCGATTTTCGCTCAGGTACCGGTCCACTGCGGCGCGCGCTTCTCGGCGAAGGCCACGGCACCCTCTTTGGCGTCCTTGGAGGCGAACACCGGCATGAGGATCTCGAACTGCTTGTTCCACTGCTCCTCGGCCGACCATCCGGCGGATTCGACGATGATCTTCTTGGTGGCGGCCACCGCGAGGGGCCCGTTGGCCGTGATCTTCGCGGCGAGAGCCAGCGCGGCGTCCAGCGCCCGACCCGGTTCGGCCAGGACGTTGACCAGTCCCAGCTCGTGAGCCCGCTCGGCGGGAAGGTTGTCGCCCGTCAACGCCAGCTCCATGGCCACGGCGTACGGAATGCGTTTGGGCAGCCGCAGCAGACCGCCGCCGCCGGCCACCAGCCCCCGCTTGACCTCCGGAATCCCGAAAGCCGAGTCCCGGGCCGCCACGATGAGATCGGTGGACAGCGCCACTTCGGTGCCCCCGGCCAGGGCGAACCCCTCGACCGCGGCGATGAGCGGCTTCGCCGGCGGACTCTGGGTGAAGCCGAGTCCACGGCCTTCGATGTCGACGCGTTCCCCTCGGGCGAACGCTTTGAGGTCCATCCCCGCGCAGAACGATCCGCCCGCGCCGGTCAGAACGCCCACCGACAGACCCGGATCACCGTCGAGGCGGTCCATCGCGTCGGCGAGCCCCTGGCTGACGGCCGCGTTGACGGCGTTGCGGGCCTGAGGGCGGTTGATGGTGATGAGCAGGATGCGATCGCGCTGCTCGACGAGTACTTCCTCTGTTGCTTCGCTCACGCCGCTGATGGTAAACGCCACGGTAAGCACAACGGGAGCGAGGGTGAGGGAGTGAGGGTGAGCTCACCTGTGGGTACCCTCGCCGCGTGACTGACGAGCTGATGAGCCTGATCGCCGCCGAGAAATTCGTATCACTGACGACGTTCAAGCGGGACGGCTCGACAGTGTCGGTGCCGATGTGGATCGCCGGTGACGGTGACCGTCTGGTGGTGTGGACGCCCGCCGACGCGTGGAAGGTCAAGCGGCTGCGCCGCGATCCGCGCATCGAGCTGACCCCGTGCGGCCGGACCGGCAAGGTGGAGCCCGGCGCTCCCGTGCTGCGCGGCACCGCCGAGGTGGTGTCCGACGAGCCCGCGGTGGCGCACGCCGCCCGTCGCATCAGGCACAAGTACGGGCTGCAGTTCCGGGTCATCACCTTCGTCGAGGCCCTGCTGTCGGGCGGCCGCAAGCCGCGGGTCGCGTTGCGGATCCGACCAGCCGTGTAACGGCTGCCCCCCAACCGCTACCATGGAAAAAACTAGAACACGTTCCAATACCGCAAGGGGTGTCACGTGAACACCGACGTCGCGAAGTGGGACCCCGGTTTCACCGAACGGGTGATCGGGCTGCTGCGGCCGCTGATCAAGGGGTACCACCGGGCCGAAGTGCGCGGTCTGGAGAACTTCCCGGCCGGCGGTGCCCTGGTGGTGGGCAACCACTCGGGCGGCCTGTTCGCCATGGACATGCCGGTGTTCGCCACGGGGTTCTACGACCACTTCGGATACGAGCGCCCGGTGTTCACCCTCAGCTTCGACCTGATTTTCACCGGCCCCACCGCGGACTTCTTCCGCCGCATCGGCTTCATCCGCGCCAACCACGAGAACGCCGAGGAGGCGTTGCGGTCCGGTGCGGTGGTGATGGTCTTCCCCGGCGGCGACTACGACGTCTACCGCCCGACGACGGCCCGCAACAAGATCGACTTCGACGGCCGCACCGGTTACGTGCGCGCCGCCCTCAACGCCGGAGTGCCCATCGTGCCCGCAGTGGGGATCGGTGGTCAGGAAAGCCAGATCTATCTGACCCGCGGAACCTGGCTCGCCAAGACGCTGCGGTTGGACAAACTGCTGCGCGCCAAGATCCTGCCGATCGGCATCGGCTTCCCGTTCGGCCTCAGCGCAGTGATCCCGGTCAACGCCCCGCTGCCCACCAAGATCGTGATGCAGGTGCTCGAACCCATCGACATCACCGCCGAGTTCGGCGAGGAACCCGATATCGACGAGGTGGACACCCACGTTCGCCTCGTCATGCAGCGTGCGCTCGACAAACTCGCCGAAGAACGCCGACTACCCGTGATTGGATAGCCCGTGGTCGATTTGCCGCCTCTGCTCGGACTGGTCGCCACCATGGTGCGCGCCGGTGTCATCGCGCCGTTGCGTCCGGACAAGTACCTGCGCATCATGGCGGCCGCCCGACGCGACGGCCTCTCGGTCACAAGCGGTTTCGCGATGTCGGCGCAGCGCAGCCCCGACCGCGCCGCCCTGATCGACGAACTCGGCACACTCACCTTCCGGCAGATCGACCAACGGGGTGACGCGCTGGCCGCGGCGCTGCAGGCACTGCCAGGTGGGGAACGCTCCGCGAGTGTCACCGTGGCCATCATGTGCCGCAACCACCGCGGCTTCGTCGAATCGTTGATGGCGGCCAACCGGACCGGCGCCGATGTCCTGTTGCTGAACACCTCGTTCGCCGGGCCCGCGCTGGCCGAAGTGGTCACACGTGAAGGCGTCGACGTGGTGATCTACGACCAGGAGTTCGCCGATAGCGTCGACACCGCCCTGGCCGGCAACACCGACTGCGTACGCATCCTGGGCTGGACCGACACCCCCGCCGGCGACCAGCCCACCGTGGAAAGCCTGATCGCCGAGCACGCCGGCCGGCATCCCCAGAAGCCCTCGGGCAAAGGCAAACTCATCCTGCTGACGTCGGGAACCACCGGATCTCCCAAGGGCGCGGCGCGCACCGGCGGCGGGATGAACGAACTCAAGGCGATTCTGGAGCGGGTGCCCTGGCGCACCGACAAGACCATCGTGGTGGCGGCGCCCATGTTCCACGCCTGGGGCTTTTCCCAATTGGTGTTCGCCGCATCGATGGCGTGCACGGTGGTGACGAGGCGCCGGTTCGATCCGGAGGCGACACTGCAGCTGATCGACGAACACCAGGCCTACGGATTGTGCGTCGTGCCAGTGATGTTCGACCGCATCATGGACCTGCCGCAGGACGTGTTGGATCGCTACAGCGGCAGGTCACTGCGGTTCGCAACGGCCTCGGGCTCGCGGATGCGCCCGGACGTCGTGGTGAAGTTCATGGACAAGTTCGGCGACATCATCTTCAACAACTACAACGCCACCGAAGCGGGCATGATCGCCACCGCCACTCCTGAGGACCTGCGGGCAGCGCCGGACACCGCCGGCCGGCCCGTTGCAGGCACCGAGATCAAGATCCTGGACGACACCTTCGCCGAAGTCCCCGCCGGTGAGGTGGGACAGATTTTCGTCAGGAACACCAGTCAGTTCGACGGGTACACCTCGGGCACCACCAAAGAATTCCATGAGGACTTCATGGCATCCGGGGACCTGGGTCGCCTCGACGCCGACGGCCGGTTGTTCGTCGTCGGCCGCGACGACGAGATGATCGTCTCCGGGGGTGAGAACGTGTACCCCATCGAAGTGGAGAAAACCCTGATGAGCCACCCCGCGGTGACCGAAGCCAGCGTGATCGGCGTCGACGACGAGGCCTATGGGCAGCGCCTGGCCGCCTTCGTGGTGCTCTCCGGCGCTGCCACCACCGATGCCCTCAAACAGCATGTCCGCGACAACCTCGCCAATTACAAAGTGCCGCGGGAGATCACGGTGCTCGATGAGTTACCGCGTAACAACACCGGTAAGGTCCTGCGCCGCGAACTGCAGGAGCGGGCCCATCGTGGGTAGACGCAGATGGCCGCTGGTGCGGGCGGTTGCCGAGCTGGCGAACGCCGCCAACGGTGTACGTCCGCTCGCACGCAAGGGCTACGTCACCATCCCGGTTTTCTTCCTGGGCTGGCCTACCAGCGAGATGGCGCCGCTGTACCTGACGGGGTCGGTGCTCGACGCGGTGCGTCGAGGGGTGCGGGGCGACTTCCGCGGTACTCAGGGCCGGGTGGCGTTGGGGGTGACGGCGTTGGCCTGGGCGCTGCTGGTGTTCATCCAGCGGCTCAATGTCGGTTCGGAGCCGGTTTTCGATGCCGCGCTTCGGAATTCGCTGGGTGAGGATTACCGCTCCATCGCGCAGTCCTCCCAGCCGGCACTGGAGGCGCGCAGACACGGCGGGGTGTTCGCCACCGGCTGGTCGCGGCGGCGATACGTCGAGAAGAAGAGCACGGTGCGCTACGGCCCCCACGGCCGGGCCAATCTGGCCGACATCTGGCGCCGCTCCGACCTGCCCCGCGACGGCAGCGCTCCGGTGCTGCTGCAGGTGCCGGGCGGGGCGTGGGCCATCGGAATGCGCCGCCCCCAGGCGTATCCGCTGCTGAGCCACCTCGCCGATCGTGGTTGGGTGTGCGTCTCGATGGCCTACCGGGTGAGTCCGCGGCACACCTGGCCGGACCACATCGTCGACGTCAAGCGGGCGCTGGCCTGGGTCAAGGAGAACATCGCCGACTACGGCGGCGACCCGAATTTCGTCGCGATCAGCGGCGGTTCGGCCGGCGGGCACCTCACCGCACTGGCGGCGTTGACGCCCAATGACCCGCAATGGCAACCCGGGTTCGAAGACGCCGACACCTCCGTCGTCGCCGCGGTGCCCGTCTACGGTCGTTACGACTGGTACAGCACCGAAGGCGAAGGGCGCCCGCAGTTCATCAAGTTCCTGCAGAAGTTCGTCACCAAGACGTCGTTCGCCCGGCACCGGGATCTCTACCTCGACGCCTCACCCATCGAGCGGCTCCGCTCGGATGCCCCGCCGTTCTTCGTCCTGCACGGCACCGACGACTCGATCATCCCGGTGCCCGAAGGGCGCGAGTTCGTCGAGGAACTGCGCAAGGTGTCGGAGTCGATAGTGGCCTACTGCGAGGTGCCGCACGCCCAGCATGCGTTCGACTTCTTCGGCTCACCGCGTGGCCACTACACCGCCGAGGCCGTCGAGCGGTTCCTGTCCTGGGTGCACGCCAAGCAGCGCTAAGCCTGCGCCATCGCTTTGTCGATCACCGACAGTTCCTCGGAAAGGCCTGCCGCCCGGCGGATTTCGACGAACTCGTCGAGCATTGCCTGCGTGATCTCGTGAGGATCATCGACGGTGGCGCCGTCGGTGATGACCGAGATGTTGAATTCGTCGACGTAGCTCCACACCGTGATGTTGATCCCGCTGCCCGAGGTCAGCGGTCCGACGCTGTAGATCTCGGTGACCAGTGCCCCGCCCACCCGACCGTAGTCCCGCGGCCCCGGCACGTTGGAGATGTTGAGGTTGAAGACCTTGCTCAGCCCGTCGTGGTTGTCCAACCACTTGAACATGGATTCGGCGGCGATGGGCGGCATGTAGTTGGACCAGCGGCTGATCAGTTCCGGCCCGATCAGGTTGTTGCTCTCCTTGGCCATGACGGCGGCCTCGTGGGCACGCTGCACCCGTTCGAGTGGGTCAGGGCTCTCCACCGGGATGGTCATCAGCACGCCGGTGAAGAAGTTGCCCGAGATCCGCTCCTTGGAGAAGTCGAAGCTCATCGGCACCGAGGCCAGCAACGGATGATCGGCCACTCCGTCGTAGCGCAGCAGCAGTTTTCGCAACGCACCGGCCGAGATGGCCAGCACCAGGTCGTTGATGGAGACGCCGAGATGCTTGCTGGTCTGCTTGACGTCGGCCAGCGCCAGTGAGGCGGTGGCGAACCGGCGCTCGCTGGTGAGGGGGTGGTTGATGAAACTGGGCGGCGGGGCGAAGGGTCTGGTGAGCTCCGGCGACAGCTTCCGGTTGCTGTTGCGCACCCGGCCAACCCCTTCGGCGGTGTACTTGACGGTGGCCGGCACCCGGCCGAGCTGACGCAGGTGGTCCCGAAATGCGCTGCGCGCCAATTGGGCTCGTGACGGCGGTGGATCGGGAACGTAGGCGGTGCTGTCCGCGTCGGGGCCCGGTTGCAGATCCATGCCCTGGGCCATCAGGTTGGCCGAGGCCACCCCGTCGGCCAACGCGTGGTGGATCTTGCCGACCACCGCGATGCGCCCGTCGGCCAGGCCGTCGATGAAATACATCTCCCACAGTGGGTGTTTGCGGTCGAGCGGCGTGCTGGCGATTTCGCCGATGGCTTCATCGAGTTCGCGGCGGCCGCCCGGCGCCGGCAGGGTCAGCGGCCGGACGTGGTATTCCAGATCGACTTCGCAATTCTCCCGCCACATGGGCCGGTGGAACTTCCACGGAATGTCGATCAGCTGGTACCCGAACGGGGCGAGCTTGTAGAGCCGGCTGCCGATGACGTCGCGGAATTCCTCGACACCGAACTTCCGGCCGCCGAGGTCGCCGAGCTCGATGATGGCGATCTTGAGCGTGTGCATGTGCACGGTGGGTGTCTCGCCGTACAGCAGCATCGCGTCCCACCCGCTCAGTCGCTTCATAGCAGGGACGATACAAGCTTTGACGGGTGTCAGATGACCTCTTTGGCCGGGATGGTGGTGTGGGTTCGATGAATGTGGTTCAGAAACAGTCCGATTGCGGTTGCCATTGCGCCGGTGCGGGCCCCGTCGGTCATGTCGAACGCGTGGCCCGCGCCCGGGAGCTCCATGTAACTGACCACCGACCGCGACACCGCGCGCAGCCGTTCGACGAAACTGCGGGCCTGCGCGACGGGGATCACCGAGTCGCCACTGCCGTGGATCACCAGGAACGGCGGGGCATCGGCATGGGCCACGGCGATGGGCGAGGCGCGCCGGAATACCTCGGGGTGCCGGTCGATCCTGCGTTTGACCACCACACGTTCGAGGAAGTCGACGAATCTCACCCGTTCGACGGTGGAGCGGTCCTCCCAGCAGTACCTGCCGTAGATGCCCACCACCGCGTCGACCGAGGTGTCCGAGTCCTCCGGTAGGTGCGCCTGCAGCTCGGGGTCGCCCGGGGTGAGCCCCGCCAGCGCCGCCAGGTGGCCACCGGCCGAGCAGCCGGCGATGGCGACGAAGTTGCGGTCGCCTCCGAAGCGGTCGACGTTGGCGCGGGCCCAGGCTATGGCCGCTTTGACATCGCTGATGTGTTGGGGCCAGCGATGATTCGGTGATACGCGGTAGTCGATCGACAGGCAGACCCAGCCCAGGGCGGCCATGTGGTCCATCAGTGCGTAACCCTGCAGGATGCGGCTGCCGTGCACCCAGGCCCCGCCCGGGATGAACAGCAGCACCGGCGCCGGCTCGGTGGTCAGGTCTTTGCGTCGCCACACATCGAGCATCTGCGCAGGGCTGTCGCCGTACCGGACCGAGGAGCGGTGGATGTTCTTGCGGTGTTCCAACGCCTTCCACAGCGGCGGCGTACGTTCCGGCGCGGGCCAGGTGATGTCGAGATCGGCCGCGGGAACCACACCCCGCAGGGCCGCGTCGGAAACGGCGTGCGTCTGGTCTCGTTCGCGCTTCTTGATCTCTCCGATTCCGGGAGTGAACCAGGATTTCGCCGAGGCTTCCAGGAACTCCGGCGCGTGCCGGACACCCCAGATACTCATCGCGGTCATGCCGCCGAGCGGTTCGAAGTACCGGCCCACCACCGGCAGCGACGCCGCGCCGACGCTCATCGCCAGTAGATAGTCAGAGGGGCGCGCTTTGGCCAGCCAGCGGGCGCGGGTCCACATGGTCGGTCCGGGGTACCGGACCTTGGGTTCTGCCGTCTTCACGTGGGTTCCCCCCTGGTGGCCCCTCGGTAATGACAACCTCGGGAATCTGTCTACCACACTGTGACAGACACCGCACGGCCGCTAAGCCTCTTGCGACATCCCGTGGTACAGGACGAAATTCGCCACACCGGTGTGTTTGGCATCACCCTTCCCAAACGTCACAGACGGGCCGAGACCGATCTTGATCCATATTGGACTCAGTCCAGAATCAGAAAGGTGTACATCAGTGCGTGGGTCAGGCGCGCTGACCACCGAGGTTCTCGAAACCGTCTGACCTCGTTCAGCCGGTCGCGGGCACGCAGTTGTTGGGCACATCCGCGGCCGGCTGAATTCATTTCGCCTTCCCCCGGCAAAATGAACTTGTAGTCTCGGGCCCGTGGCGCTCACCGACTTCCATCCTGAATTGCGCAGCGCGGCACGCCGGCTGCCTCGTGCACCCATCCGACCGGCCATCCTGCCCGCGGTGCGGCGCCTGGAACGGCTGCAGAAGTTGCGCCGACCTCATGGCATCGAAGTGCTGACCACGACGGACGGGATCGAGATCCGGCTGCATCGCCCGCCCGGTCAGACCGAGCCCGGCCCGGCGCTGCTGTGGATCCACGGCGGCGGTTACGTGATCGGCACCGCGCAGCAGGACGACCGGATGTGCCGCAGACTCTCCCAGGAGCTCGGCATCACCGTCGCCGCCACCGAGTACCGGCTGGCGCCCGAGAACCCCTATCCCGCGGGCCTCGAAGACTGCTATTCCGCACTGCGGTGGCTGTCGCGGTTGCCTGCCGTGGATCCGCAGCGCATCGCGATCGGCGGCGCGAGTGCCGGCGGCGGCCTCGCCGCCGCGTTGGCTTTCCTGGCCCGCGACCGCGGCGAGATCTCGCCCGTCGCACAGCTTTTGGTCTATCCCATGCTCGATGACCGCAGCGCGCACCACACCCACCTCGACCACGTCGAGGTGCGGCTGTGGAACCGCCGCTCCAACGCTTTCGGTTGGGGCGCCTACCTGGGCAACGCCGACCCCGCGGTCGCGGTGCCCGCGCGCCGCACCGATCTCGCCGGTCTGCCTCCCGCGTGGATCGGCGTGGGCACACTCGACCTCTTCCATGACGAGGACGTCGCCTACGCCGAGCGGCTGCGCGCGGCCGGCGTGCCCTGTGATCTCGAAGTGGTCGAGGGCGCCTTCCACGGGTTCGACCAGATCGTCGCGAAATCGCTTGTTTCCCAACAGTTCTTCGCCAAGCAGGCGGCCAGCTTACGAGCGGCGTTCGCGAGCTGACGGCCTTTCGCGTTCGGGCCGCGCAGACCAGTCGGCCGGGCGTACGGTGAGCTGACCTGTTCCTCCGTCTTCGGAGCGCGCGATGGCCACCTCATACAGCTACAAACTTCTCCGGATTGCACTGGTCGCCTTCGGTGCGGTGATGCTGCTGCTCTATCCCCTTGCGGTGGTCTGGCCATCCGGCTGGGCCTGGCATCACGGTGCGCCGTACGAGTCGCACTACTTCATGATGATCGTCGGCCTGTACGCGACGCTGGGGGTCTTCCTCTGCAACGCCGCGCGCCGGCCCGAGGCCAATGTCAGCTTGATCTGGTTCGCGGTGTGGTCGAGTGCCGTGCACGCTGTGATCATGGCCGTCCAGTCCTTCGGCGACAGCCATCACCGAGGTCACCTCTGGGGTGATGTCCCGGCGCTGCTCGTGGCGGCCGTGGTGCTGGCAGCGCTGGTCAAGACCGCAGGCCTGAACTCCGCACTCAGATTTCCCGTGGATGATCCAGCGCGAGGTGGGCGGCGTTGAGTGTGCGCCCTGCGGCGATGCGGTAGGCGCGCTCTTGGGCCTTGGTGCGTTTTCGCTTCGGCATCTTCGTCGTCGACGGCGCACAGGCTGGCGTCCTCCCCGGCGAGGAACACCGCGGCCCATTCGGCGATCGCGGCCAGACGTTGAGCTTCGCCGGCGGCGACGAAGCGGCCCCAGCCCACGGCGGCGTCGACGAGGGCGCGAACATCGCCGCTGCCCGTCAACTCATCGATCACCGTCGGCAGACTCAAACCGGTTTGTGGACGAACCGGTCCTCACCGAGAAGTGCGCTCAACGACGACTGAAGCGATCACGAACTGGGGATGGGGTGCCTGCGGAACTTCTCCAGCTCTCCGCCCAGCACCACCGGCAGTTGCTCGGCGACCGCGTTCGCCGGCTGCCCCAGATCGATGCGGCTCGCCTCATCGAGCGCTCGATACCACTCATCACCCAGCTGGACATCGAGTGCAGCCAGATACGAATCGGTCTGCTCGGGGGTTCGCGGCCCGATGATCGGCACCAGCCCGGTGCTGGACCGACGCGACCGTTCCAGCAGCCACGCGACCGCAACCTGGGCGGCGGGCACACCGAGCGCCTCGCCGGCGGCGATCACGGCATCGACGGTCGCGGCTTTGCGGGCGTCGTCCTCGGTGTGGGTCAAACGTCCCCACTGCGTGAGGCGGCCGTCGTTCCCGGTGCGGTACTTGCCCGTCAGCAACCCGCCGCCCAAGGGCGACCACGCCGCCACGCCCACCCCCAAAGCTTCGGCCATCGGCAGGTTCTCGCGATCGGCTCCGCGCTCGGCGAGGCTGTATTCGACCTGGATTCCGGCGATCGGGGTGATCCCCCGTAGTTCAGCGAGGGTGACGGCCCGAGACGTCAGCCAGGCCGGGAAATTCGACAGACCGGCATAGAGCACCTTGCCGGAGCGAGCCAGATCGTCGAAGGCGCGCACCACTTCGTCGACCGGTGTCACGGTGTCGGGCCAGTGCACCCACAGCAGGTCGATGTAATCGGTTTGCAGACGGCGCAGGCTGTCCTCGACGGAACGCAACATGGCCCGCCGCCCGTTGCCGGTCTGCAGCACACCGGTCCCTTCGGCACCACCGAGGGCGAACTTGGTGGCGAGGGTGAATTGCTCACGGCGACCGGCCAACAACGTGCCGAGGTTCTCTTCGGATTCGCCGACCTGGTAGGTGGCGGCAGTGTCGATGAGCGTGCCGCCGGCGTCGGCGAACTTGTCGAGAATCTTCCGGTGGTCGGCGGCGTCGGCGCCGTAACCCCACCGGCTCCCGAACATTCCGGCACCGAGCGCCAGGGCCGAGACGCGCAGGCCGTTGTTACGGCCGAAGGTGAAATGTTCCATCTACCGGTCAAGCATGCGGTGTGTGGATTTGTTCCTGGGTCACGACGGCTCGGGGGTATCCAACGGCAGGATCACGACGAACCGGGTGTCCCCCGGTTTCGATTCCAGCCACAGGGTTCCGTGGTGCTTGTCGACGATCCTGGCAGCAAGATCGAGCCCGAGACCGGTGCCCTCACCGACCGGCTTGGTGGTGAAGAACGGGTCGAAGATCCGCTGACGCAGTTCCTCAGGCACTCCGGGGCCGGTGTCGCACACTTCGACACGGACAGTGTCGCCAAGCCGGCGGGTACGCAGCGTCAGGGTGCCGCCGGATTGGGCCCGCATCGCGGTCACCGCGTTGTCGATGAGATTGGTCCACACCTGGTTGAGCTCAGCGGGCCAGCACGGCAACGGCGGCACCGACAGGTCGAAATCGTGCTCCACCGCGATGTCGCCGGTCAGCACGTGCGAGAGCATGGCCTGGGTGTTGGTCAGCAGCTGGTGCACATCGGCGATGTCGAACGGCGCGCGGTCCAGTTGGGAGTACTGCTTGGCCTGCGACACCAGTGAGGACACCCGCACCGTGGAATCGGTGATCTCGTCCATCAGCAGTTCGGTTTCGACGGTGTAGTGCAGCCATTCGACGACACTGCCCAGCGACGTGGCCGCGTCGGCTTCGGTGACGGTGGCTTCGACGGTGTGCAGCCAGTCGACGTCCAGCCCTGCTTCGGCGAAGCACGACGCCAGCTCCCAGGCCGGGGCGATGCCACGCTCGTCCAGCCAATCCCCGATCGTCTCCTCGGTGTCGGATTTCTGCAGCGGGCTCAGGTCGTGTGACTTCGCGACCCTCTCGGCCACGCGGTCCTGCAGTTCGACCAGGGTGTGCATGGCAGCCTGGCTGAAGCTGCCTCCGGTCAGCACGGCGAGTTTGTGCCGCATCCCGGCGACCCGGCTGCGCAGCGTCGAGGTGGCCCGCACCGCAGCCGACGCGGGGTTGTTGAGTTCGTGGGTCAGTCCGGCGGTCAGCTGCCCCAGCTGCAGCAGCCTGTCGTGCGGGCCGACGATCCGGTGCTGATTCGAGCGCCCCAACGTCGCCCCCACCAGGAAGTGGCAGGCCATGGGGAACTCTTCCCGCAGAAACCGGCCCAGGGAGCCGGCGTCGATGACGAACATCCGCGACGGCGCCACCGCCCGGGCCGACGTCTCGTAGGTCTGTTCCTCTTCCAGGAATGATGACCACGCGCCGAAGTAGACACCGCGCTGCGAGGTCCTGATGGTCTCGATATCGGTGCCGCCGGACCGCTTGGACAGGGCCACCTCGCCCTCGAACAGCACGTACAGGCATGTCGCGGGATCGCCCTCGGCGAACAACGGGCCCGGCTCGAAGTGTACGACTTTGCCGTTACCACAGAGGGTTTCGAGCTGCGCGTCCGTCAGCGACTCGAACAGGAACAGCGTCCGCAGCTCGTCGCGGTGGCAATTGTCGGCGGCATCGGGTTCGGCAGGCACCCAGCAAGTATGCGCCCGGACTACGGGTTTTCCAGGGTTGCGCGGGACGCGACCGAGCCCTCGACGACGGTGGCCGACACCAGCCGAGGGTGCAGCTCCGCGAGCACCACATCGACGGGGGCGGCAAGGACGCACAGGTCGCCGGGGGCACCCACCTCGACGCGGCGTGGGGCGGCCGGGGCGCCGGGTGAGCCGAGGTACCTCTCCAGTGCTGCGCGCGGTGAGATCCGTTCGGCAGGACCGACGACGGCGCCGCTGGGCGTGCGCCGGTGCACGGCGGCCCGCATCGCTGCCCACGGGTCCGCCGCACCGAACGGGACATCGGTGGACAGCGCCACCGGCACACCGGCGTCCACCAACGTCGCAAGGCGCCACAGCTGGTCGTGTTCGTCGGCGGGCACGTCGGCCAGGTATTCGTCACCGCGCTCGGCGACGAAGTTGGGCTGGGTGACGACGGTGACGCCGAGCTCCGCCAGATCGGGGACACAGTCGGCGGGCACCATGGCCGCGTGTTCGATCCGGTCACCCGGGCGGGGGCCGGCACCGCGGAGCGCGGCAATGGTCACCACCAGCTGAGCGACCGTCACGCAATGCACCGCGACGGCCCGATCAGAGTTGTGGCACAACCGGATCCAGTGCTCCAGCGCGGCGAGATCGAGAGCGCTGTCGTCGAGGATCCGTTTGGTGGGCCCCACCGTCACACCGTCCACCGCGCGTACGTCCGGCGGCGCCATACAGTGCAGGCGCGGAGCGAAGTCGCCGCGGCGGCGCGCTTCAGCCAAGCCGGCGATGTCCTCGGCGCTCTGATCGGGGGTGGCATCGGTGACCCCGGTGACGCCGTATCGCAGCAAGGTGTCACTGAGCGCGCGCAGCGACGGCGGCCGCTGCCCCACCGCGGGACTCACCTCGGTGCGCAGCAACCTGCCGTCGACGTGATCGGCCAGACCGGCGCGCTGCAGAGCCGCGGAGTTCAGTATCCACATGGCGCCGCTGCGGTGCTGAACCCGCAGCGGAACAACGGGATTCAACTCGTCGAGCACATGCCGTGTCAGGGTTCCGGCCACCGACTCGTGATACCCGACAGCGCGGATCCATCCGTCGTCGTCCGGCTTCGCCGCACGGACAGCGGCGGCGAACGCCCCGGCGTCGCGCACCTGCGGTGGGCCCACCACCACCGAACCCATGGCCGCGGCCGCCGACCGGACATGGACGTGGTGGTCATGCAGGCCCGGGAGCACCAGCCCGCCGCCGGCGTCGACCACGTCTTCGTCACCGGCCGGCGCCAGCACCTCCGCGATCTCGGTGATCACCTGCCCGAGGCGGATATCGACCACGTCGCCCGACAGCAGCGAAGCCCGTCGAATCAGCATGCGGCCAAGAACCTTTCGGCCACCAGCGCGTCCACCGCCGCATTGTCGGCGCCCAGCGCGGCCGCGGCGGGTACCGGCGGGGGCGATACCGGCGCCACATCGATCAACGGCCGCGCCGCATGGTTCGCGGCCACCGCCGCCATGGCCACCTCGATCAGCACACCACCACCGCGTCCGACCGCCTCGTCGACGGCGTGCGCGGCTGCCACACCGGTCAGGGGGTCGGCGATCGCGTCGCCGAGGAACCGCGGCTCACCGTCGTGCCAGTGCACCAGCGCGCCGGCCACCGCGGCGTCATCGCCGAACGCCACCCGGTCGGCGTTGTCGCCGGCGGTGCCGTAGCCGGTGACACGCAGCCACACCCGGCCCGGGCGGGGCGCGACGTCGTGCGGACCCAGACCGCGCCTGGCAAGTGCCGACGGCCGCGAGCCCTCCAGAACGACGTCGGCCACGCTCAGGATCGCCCGCAACCGCTCGGTGTCCTCGAACGACACTGCGTAACAGAGCTTTCCGTGGTTCATCCAGTCGAAGAACTCCGGCGAGCCGGCGCGGGTGCCATCTGCGCGGTCCGGGCTCTCCACCTTGACCACGGTGGCGCCGGCGTCGGCCAGAAGGCGACCGCACAGCGGCCCGGCCCACATCGATGTCAGGTCCACCACCAGCAGTCCGGCGACGTCACGGGCCTGGGACGCTGTGCCGCAGCCGAGCACCCGCGGCTCCGCGGGCTCGGCCTCCCCCAGTGCGGCCATCGGCAACCCGAGCAGACAGCCGCGTTCCACCACCTCGTCCGTCGTCCGCGACAGCGCCCACGCCTCGACAGCCGGCCACGGATCGGGCACGTCGGCTTCCACCAGCGCGGGCACCGCGGCGACGTCATCGGGCCGGGACAAGGTCAGCGCGCACCAGCCCTCGGACGCGGGGAACAGCCGGGTGGCCCCGCCCGCCGACACCCGGCCCTGCGGAGCGATCCCGAGCAGCGCGGCCCGGCCGGTCAGCAGCTGCGTCGCGTCAGGCAGATCCGGGATGAGCATCCGTCACAGTGTCACACCGTCAGGCGACGGCGTCGACCAAACCCCAGGACAGCGCGGTGCGCGCGTCGAGGGTGCGCCCGGTGAGCACCAGGTACGCGGTGCGCCAGCGCCCGATGCGACGGGTGATGCTGACGGTGCCACCCGCACCCGGAATGAGGCCCAGTGCCAGTTCCGGCAGCCCCAGCACGGCATCGGCGGCGCACGTCACCCGCCCGCAGTACGCGGCCATCTCCAGCCCACTGCCGAGCACCTGCCCGTGCACCTCCGCGCGGCAGGCCTGACCGAGTCGGCGCGTGAGTTCGTCGAGCACCAGGGCGGGGCTGTGGCGGGTCCGGGCGATATGCGCGCTGGCGGGGTCGGCGAAGGTGCCGAACTCGGCGAGATCGCCGCCGCTGCAGAACGACGGGCCGTTGCCGCCGAGCACCACCTCGCCGATCGAATCATCGAGCTGCGCAACGGCCAACGCGTCCAGCAGTGCGGCCCGGGTATCCGTGCTGAACGCGTTGTGCCGGGCCGCCCTGTTGAACGTCACCCGCAGGCAGTCTCCATCCCGGGAGACCAGCACGGGATCAGGGAGCGACACCGGACGGGCGGGGCCGCGGTCGGCGAGCCAGCGCGCGAACTCCGGGCCGGACTGCAGCGTCGAATACGCCAGAGACTCGGTGATGACGCCGGGAAAAGCCGGCGCGCCGGCGTCCACCGCACGCAGCACGTCATCGCAGACGGCCGACGCGTGCGGCCACCGCCGCACGCGCTCCTCCAGCGACGCCAGCGTCTCGGCTATCGAAGCCACCTGGACGACGCGGCGGTCCTCCGTAGGCACCTCCGTGAGCGTGAAAGTCGCGTCCTCGACCCGGGACCCGTCTGGTGTGACGACGTTGTGTGTGACGATGCAGCCGTCACCGATCGCGACCGCCTGCAACTACCCGGCCGAGTACTTCTGGATCAGCGACTGCTTGTAGAGCTTGCCGGTGTCGGTTCTGGGCAACTGCGTCTCGAACGAGATGGACCGCGGGCACTTGTAGTGCGTGAGATGCTCACGCAGCCAGGACAACAGCTCCGCGGCGAATTCGTCGGTGGCATCGGCAGGGTCGACGGTCTGCACAACGCCTTTGACGCTCTGCCCCATCTCGTCATCGGGAATGCCGAACACCGCCGCATCCATCACCTTGGGGTGGGTGACGAGCATGTTCTCGGCTTCCTGCGGATAGATGTTCACCCCGCCGGAGATGATCATGTGGTGGCGCCGGTCGGTGAGGTAGAGGTAGCCGTCGGCGTCGACATAGCCGATGTCGCCCACCGTCTTCCAGCCCTGCGGGTGTCGCGACTTGGCCGTCTTCTCCGCGTCGTTGAGGTACTCGAAGTCGAAGCCACCCTCGAAGTAGATCTCACCGGCCTCACCGGGCGGCAGCTCGTTGCCGTCCTCGCCGACGATGTGCAACGCGCCCGCGAGCGGTCGGCCCACCGAACCGGGATGCGTCAGCCACTCTTCGGCGGTGATCAACGTGGAACCGTGCGCCTCCGAGGAGGCGTAGTACTCGTCGACGATCGGCCCCCACCAGTCGATCATCTGCTTCTTGATGTCCACCGGGCACGGCGCGGCGGCGTGCATCACCCGCTCCAGGCTCGACACGTCGTAGGACAGCCGCACCTGCTCGGGCAGTTTCAGCATCCGGGTGAACATCACCGGGACGAACTGGCCGTGGGTCACCTTGTGCTTGGCGATGGCGTCCAGACATCCCTCGGCGTCGAACTTCTCGAGCACCACGGTGGTGATACCGCCGGCCTGGGTCTGCATGGACCACACCGAAGGAGCCGTGTGGTACAGCGGCGCGGGGCTCAGGTACACCGCGTCGGGGTGCATCCAGAACGACACCAGCGCGGCCATCAGACCCGGCACCTCCGAGGGCGGCACATGTGGCAGCGCGCGTTTGATGCCCTTGGGCCGGCCGGTGGTGCCCGAGGAGTACTGCAGCAGGTCGCCTTCGATCTCGTCGTCGATCGGCGTAACAGGATGGTGGGCAACGGCTTCCGGATACCTCTGCCAGCCGGGGGGTTGTGGTTGGGAATCTGAGTCGTCGGCGATCAGCAGCAGGTCCGGCAGCCCCTGGGGCAGGTGCTCGCCGAGATCCTGCAGCGTCTTGCGCAGGGCAGCCGAACCGACAATCGCCTTGGCGTTGCTGTTGTCGATGATGTAGGCCGCCTCCGCGGGCGCCAGATGACTGTTGATGGGCACGTAGTACAGCCCAGCGCGTCGCGCCGCCCACATCACGGCGTGCATGTGCGCGTTGTTCTCCATCAGGATCGCGACCGCGTCGCCCTCCACCAGACCAGCCTCGCGGAAGTGGTGCGCCAGCTGATTGGCACGCTCCTCCAGCTCACCGAAGGTCACCACCGTGCCGGACGGATACATGATGATGGCTGGCTTGTCCGGGGTGGACTGAGCGGTTTCACGGATCTGCATGCGCCGACTTTACTGTGCGCCAGTTGACACGTGTCAAGAGTATTCGCGCCCAGACCGGCGTTTTGCCGGAATCTACTCGACATTTCCCGCCCAAACGTCGGTTTGGGCGGGAAATGCTCTGCGTCAGTCCGCTTCGGCCAGACGGGTTTTCAGCGCGTCGAACTCGTCCTTGATACCGGTGGGCAGCTTCTCGCCGACGAACTCGAACCACTCCTCGATCAACGGGAGCTCGGCGCGCCACTCCTCGGCGTTGACCTTCAGCGCCGCATCGACATCGGCTGCGTCGACGTCGAGCCCGGACAGATCGAGATCCTCGGCGGTGGGCACGATGCCGATGGGTGTGGTCTTGCCGCCGGCCTTCTGCTCCACCCGCTCGACGATCCACTTCATCACGCGGCTGTTCTCACCGAATCCGGGCCACAGGAACCGGCCGTCGTCGCCGCGGCGGAACCAGTTGACGAAGAACACCTTGGGCAGCTGCGACTCGTCGGAGTTCTTGCCGATGTCGATCCAGTGCTGCATGTAGTCGCCGACGTTGTAACCCATGAACGGCAGCATCGCCATCGGGTCGCGCCGGACGGTGCCGACCTTGCCCTCGGCGGCGGCAGTCTGCTCGCTGCCCAGAGTGGCGCCGATGAACACTCCGTGCTGCCAGTCACGCGCCTGCGTCACCAGCGGCACCGTGGTCTTGCGACGGCCACCGAACAGGATCGCCGAGATGGGGACACCCTGCGGGTCATCCCATTCCGGCGCCAGCGTGGGGCACTGCGACATCGGCGTGCAGTACCGCGAATTCGGGTGCGCCGCTTTGGCGCCCGAATCGGGGGTCCAGTCGTGGCCCTTCCAGTCGATGAGGTGCTGCGGATCGCCTTCCAGGCCCTCCCACCACACGTCGCCGTCGTCGGTCTTGGCGACGTTGGTGAAGACGGTGTTGCCCGCGGCGATGGTCTTCATGGCATTGGGGTTCGACGACCAGTTGGTGCCGGGCGCCACGCCGAAGAAGCCGAACTCGGGGTTGGTGGCGTAGAGGCGGCCGTCCTTGCCGAACCGCATCCAGGCGATGTCGTCACCGACGGTCTCGGCACGCCACCCCGGGATGGTGGGCTGCAGCATCGCGAGGTTGGTCTTACCGCATGCCGACGGGAACGCCGCCGCGATGTAGTAGGCCTTGTTCTCCGGCGAGATCAGCTTGAGGATCAGCATGTGCTCGGCCAGCCAGCCCTCGTCGTGGGCCATGGCCGAGGCGATACGCAGCGAGTAGCACTTCTTGCCCAGCAGGGCGTTGCCGCCGTAACCCGAACCGTAGCTCCAGATTTCGCGGGTCTCGGGGAAGTGCGTGATGTACTTGGTGTCGTTACACGGCCACGGCACGTCCTTCTGGCCGTCCTCCAGTGGCGCGCCCAATGAGTGCAGCGCCTTGACGAAGAAGCCGTCCTCACCGATCTTGTCCAGCGCGGCCTGGCCCATCCGGGTCATGGTGCGCATGGACACCACGACGTACTCGGAGTCGGTGAGTTCGACGCCCAGTTTGGGGTCCTCGGCACCGAGCGGACCCATGCAGAACGGCACCACATACAGCGTGCGGCCGCGCATCGAACCGCGGTACAGGTCCTTCATGATGGACCGCATCTCGTCGGGGTCCATCCAGTTGTTGGTGGGCCCGGCGTCGATCTCTCTCTCCGAGCAGATGAACGTGCGCGACTCGACGCGCGCGACATCGGAGGGATCCGACAGCGCCAGGTACGAGTTGGGTTGCTTCTCGTCGTTGAGCTTCTCGAAGGTCCCGGCCTCGACGAGTTTTGCAGCGAGACGCTCGAACTCCTCCTCGGAGCCGTCAGCGAACGCCACCCGGTCTGGCTGTGTCAGTTCGGCGACCTCTTGGACCCAAGCCAAGAGGCCCTGGTGTTTGGTCGGTGCTGCGTCCAGACCTGGAATGGTCGCTGAGGTCATGAATTTCTCCTGGGTAGGTTTTCCCGCCAGAACGTAATGCCCATACCGCTAAGCGGATGCCCCGATGGCGAACACGAACGTCCCTGGTTCTAGAGGTTAACGCGGGTGACATACCCGCGGTAAACCGGAAGTATGTCCATTGACTCACAGGAACGATTCAGATTGGCTTTATCTGCAGTGTTCATCGATTCAGTTTCGAATCGACGCGCGGCGTTGAAACGATTTATTCGAATTCGTCAGGTTTTTCAATCGTTTACCCGCCGGTAGTGATGCGGCCCAATTCGGCGCGTACCGCCGCCAGCGCCCGATCCAGTGCCGGCGCCGCCGCGTCGCGGGCGGCGGCCGCCCGGGTGCGCGCCAGAGCCTGCTCGCGCAACTGCGCGTCGATGGTGGACACCTGTTCGGCGACCTCGCGGCGGGAGGTCTCCTCCTGCTCGGCCAGCGAGGCCGTCATCGCGGATTCGGCGGCGAGCACTCGTGTGGCGACCAGCTGGTCGGTCACGGCCCGAGTGGCGGCCATGACCTCGCCGACCCACCGGTCGAGCACCGCCCTGTCCTGCAGGAGCCCGCGGGTGCCGATCACCCACACGGTGACCCCCAGCCCGACAAGGGCACACGCCACCGCGCCCAGCACCGCCAACCCCGGCGCCAGATCGGCCAGCAGCCGGCTCAACGTCAGCGCCACCCCGAGCCCGAACCCCGCACCGAGCAGCATGACCAGACGATTCTCCAGACGGCGTGACCGCAGTGCCGGCGTACCGACCGTGGGCGCTGCCGGCCGGGCCGGGGCGGGCACCGCGGGCAACCGCAGTTCCTGCGCGACGTCGGCGAGGTGCTCGGTGACTCCACTGTCGACGTCGCCGAGCACCTCGTTGACCCGCTGTTCGACGTAGGGCGGGAACTGCGGCAACCGGCGCCGCGTCATGGCGGCGGCGTCCTCCTGCAACTCCGACAGCACCGAGGTGCACCTGCTGCGGCTGAAGAAGCCCAGTTGCACTCGGGCCTGCTGCATCTGACTGCGCAGTGCGATGGTGCGTTGCGATCGGTCCAACCGGGATTCGCTGAGCAGGTCGGCGCGGCGACGGCGTAGCCGTTGCGCCCGGATCTCGCGGTCATCGGCGGCCTCGTCATAACCCCTGCGGGCCGCTTCCAAGTGAGATTCCCACTGCCGCAACCGATTTCGTCGTTCCAGCGCGGTATCGGCGAGTTGCCGGCGTAATACGTCCACGAGATCGTCGACCTGCGCCTCGCCGAGCTGCGGAGCGGCGGCCACCCCGATCCACGGCATCGCCTGATACCGCGGAAGGTGGCTGCTGACCAACGCGCGGTCAGCCTCGAGCACGTCGCGCCACCGCTGGTGCGCATCCACCTTGGTGACCACCCCCACCACTGCGTCGGTGGCCGCGGCCGCTCCGTCGAGCAGCGCACAGTCGGATTCGGCCAACGGGGCGGCCGCCGACACGGCGAACACCACCACCGCGGGCAGGTCCCCTCCGAGATCGTCCCGTTCGGCGACCGTGACGTCGGGCATGCGCTCCCGCAGCGCGGCGGCCAGACTGGTGCAGCCGGCCAGCCACGGGCCGGTCACCAGCACCGTGCCGACGCGCCGCCCGCCCGGTGGCGCCACGGTGGGCACGATCTCGCGCACGAGTGCGTCGACCTCGGTCACCGGGCGCCACCCCACAGGCGAAGCGAGCCGTGGACCAGGTCGGACGCACACGCCCGGTGCAGCACCGTCACCGGTCCCGCGCCGTAGCGGCGCCAGTACCGCGCCCGCTCCACATGCGTTGTGGCGCCAGCGGCCTGCACTCCAGCGGCCCGCATCACCTCGTGGGCCGCCGCCATCCGTGCCAACACCACGTCGTCGCCGAGAAGGAAGGCGGCGAGCGACGGGTCCGTGATCGCGGCCGCGTCCAGCTCGGCGATCAGCTCGTGCAGCCGCCGGTACCGCGCGTCGGCGCCCAGCTGGGCGATCCGGGCGGCCACCACGTCGACCCCACTGACCCGGCGCAGCGCGCGGCGGACGTGGTCGGCCGTCACGGCACCGTGGCGTCGGGCCAGCACCACCGCGTGGGCGATGCCGAACAGATCGAGCGCATCCAACAGCCGCGTTCGCTGCGCCACGCTCACCGAATGCGGCCCAGAGAGAAAGGTCTCCGCGGTGCGCAGATCGGCGGGCTCCCCGGCCAGCGCCCGCACCGCGTCCATGAGCCCCGGATCCAGCATGGTGGGATCCAGCGCGGCCCGCGCCAACAACCCCACGATCGGCTCGGCGGGGGCGCCGGCGACCGCGGTCAACTCCGCGCACCGGCGTCGCGCGGTCTCCACCGGCCCGCCGGGGCCGAGCCCGCAGGTGTCGGCCTTGGTGAGAAGCACCAGACCGGGGACCCCGGAGTCGACGACCGCGCGGTGGTCCTCGGGTTTGACCGCCTCGGCCACCACCCGCACCACCACGTCGATGTCCTGGTGCGGCATGTGCTCACTGACCTCGAACCGGCCCAGACCCGCCAAGGCCGCCGCGACGGTGCTGCTGCCCACTCCGGGCAGACCGCGCACCATCACCCGCAGCGGGGTGGTGGGCGACGTGTCGGCCACCCGCTGCTTCGCCTCGGTGAGCGTGAGCTGATGGGGTGCGATCATGTGAAGCCATCGTGGCAGCAGCCACGGTGTGGCGCGAGCCGCCCCGGCGATACCTGTGGACAGGCCGATCAAGGCAACTGTTGGGTATCAAATCGCACCACGATGCAGGTCTATTCCGTTTCATGAGAGACCATGGACCGATGTGTGCCCAACGTGGAGCGGAGTCGGTGGATGCGTCCACCCGGCCGACCGGCGCACCCGCCACGCACCCGCACCCCCGGATCACCAGTTTCCGGTCCCGTCGTTCCACCCTGACCGACACCCAGCAGAGCACCTGGGATCGGCTGTGGCCGCAGGTCGGCACCCAGGCGCGCTGGGGTGAAGAGCCTGCACCGCGGCTCGACACCGACACCTGGTTCGGCCGCCGGGCCCCGCTGATCCTGGAGATCGGCTGCGGCACCGGCACCTCTACATTGGCGATGGCGCAAAGCGAACCCGAGATCGACGTCCTGGCCGTCGAGGTCTACAAACGCGGCCTGGCCCAGCTGCTCTCGGCGATCGACCGCGAGAACGTGACGAACATCCGGCTCATCCGCGGCGACGCCGTCGACGTGCTCGACAACATGATCGGCAGCTCGACCCTGACCGGGGTGCGGGTGTTCTTCCCCGACCCGTGGCCGAAATCACGCCACCACAAGCGCCGGTTCCTGCAGCCGGCCACCGTGGCCTCGATCGCGGACCGTCTGCGCCCCGGCGGGGTGCTGCACGCGGCCACCGACCACGCCGGCTACGCCGAGCACATCGCCGACGTGGGAGACAACGAACCGCGGTTGCGTCGCATACCGGCCGATCGGGTGGCCGACCTGCCCATTTCCGTCACCCGCCCGGTCACCAAGTACGAGGGCAAGGCCCACCACGCAGGCAGTGACGTCGCCGAACTGCTGTGGGAGCGCGTGTGAGCATCGAAACCCAGCTCGACGAGGACCCGGCACAGCTCGACGGCGAACCGGCCGCGGCCGCCCCCGCCCGCAGCCGGGTGCTGCTGGTGTGGGATGCGCCCAACTTGGACATGGGCCTGGGCGCCATCCTCGGCGGCCGGCCCACGGCCGCGCACCGGCCCCGGTTCGACGCGCTGGGCCGATGGTTGCTGGGGCTGACCGCCGACATCTCCGCCGGCGGTGACGTGCCGGCCCTGGAAGCCGAGGCCACCGTCTTCACCAATATCGCTCCGGGCAGCGCCGACGTGGTGCGGCCGTGGGTGGAGGCGCTGCGCAACGTGGGGTTCGCGGTGTTCGCCAAACCCAAGGTCGATGAAGACAGTGACGTCGACATCGACATGCTCAACCACATTTCGCTGCGGCGCAGCGAAGGACTGGCGGCTCTGATCGTGGCATCCGCCGACGGTCAGGCCTTCCGCCAGCCGTTGGAGGAGATTGCCCACGACGACGGCACCCCAGTTCAGGTGCTCGGATTTCGCGAACATGCGAGCTGGGCGCTAGCGTCGGATACGTTGGAGTTCGTCGACCTGGAGGACATTCCCGGCGTGTTCCGGGAGCCACTACCGCGAATCGGGCTGGATTCGCTTCCAGACGAAGGGGCATGGCTACAGCCCTTCCGGCCGCTGTCGTCATTGTTGGCGTCCCGGGCTTGACGAATCAACGAGAACTTCAAAGCCAAACGCGCGCCTAGCGGCAGCGCACCAAGATTTTGTGAGGGTTAGGAGCTTACGTGTTCGCCTGGTGGGGTCGGACGGTGTACCGCTTCCGATACTTGGTAATCGGTGTCATGGTCGCACTGTGCGTCGGCAGCGGCATCTACGGCTTCAGCCTGGGCCAGCACGTCACGCAGAGCGGTTTCTACGACGAGGGCAGCGAGTCTGTCCATGCGTCGGTGGTGGCCGACGAGGCATACGGCCGTGACACGTCGTCGCACATCATCGGTATCTACGCCGCGCCTGAAGGCAAGACGGTCGAAGATCCGGCGTTCCAGAAGAAGATCGTCGACAGCCTCGACCAGCTCGAGCAGGACCACCCCGACGAGATCCTCCGTTCCATCGGTTACTTCAAGAGTCCCGAGCTGCTCGAGAACATGTCCGATGCGGACAAGCAGCACGCGTTCATGTCGATCCAGCTCAAGGGCGACGACGACGACACCATCCTGAACAACTACAAGTTGGTCGAACCCGACCTGTTGAAGTTGCGCGACGAGGGTATCGACGTCAAGTACGCCGGCCTGCAACCGCTGGCCAACGAACTCACCGGCACCATCGGCGAAGACCAGAAGCGCGCCGAGGTGGCCGCCATTCCGCTGGTCTCGGTGGTGCTGTTCTTCGTGTTCGGCACCGTCGTCGCCGCGGCGCTGCCGGCCTTCATCGGCGGCCTGACCATCCTGGGTGCGCTGGGCATCATGCGTCTGGCCGCCGAATTCATCCCGGTGCACTTCTTCGCTCAACCCGTGGTGACCCTGATCGGCCTCGGTATCGCGATCGACTACGGCCTGTTCATCGTGAGCCGGTTCCGCGAGGAGATAGCCGAGGGTTACGACACCGAGGTGGCCATCCGGAGAACGATGATGACCTCGGGTCGCACCGTGGTGTTCTCCGCGGTGATCATCGTCGCGTCCTCGGTGCCCCTGCTGCTGTTCCCGCAGGGCTTCCTGAAGTCGATCACCTACGCGATCATCGCCTCGGTGATGCTGGCGGCCATCCTGTCGATCACCGTGCTGGCCGCGGCCCTGGCCATCCTGGGCCCACGGGTCGACGCGCTGGGCGTGAAGACCCTGCTGCGCTTCACCGCCCCCGACACCATCTACTCCGATCCGGCGGCCACCCGTACCAACCCGTTCGCGCTGGCTGCCCTTCCGCTGGGTCTGTTGCTCCCACCCGTCGGCATCGCCGCCGGCCACCTTGCCCGCCACCAGATCCGCCGCACCCAGGACAAGGGCGCCCAGTTCGCGCTCTACGGGCTGATCCTGGGCTACGTGACCATGGCCGCCTGGGTCGGTTACGGCCTCTACGAGCTGTACCGCTCGGGCACCGCGAGTTCGATCATCGTCTGGATCCTGGTCGGTATCGCCGTGTTCGTCTTCGGCGCCGTCGCGTTGCTGTCGCTGGCGCGGTACGTCCCCGGGTTCCGCAAGCCGTTTGAATGGTGGCTGCTCTGGCTGGCCGAGAAAACCCAGAAGACCAAGACGCGCCAGGAGGTCGAGAAGGGCTTCTGGGGCAAGCTGGTCAACCGCGTGATGAAGCGACCCGCCGTCTTCGCCATCCCGATCATCATCGTGATGGTCGTCCTGATCATCCCGCTGGGACAGCTCGCACTCGGCGGTATCAGTGAGAAGTACCTGCCGCCGGACAACTCGGTGCGCACCGCCCAGGAAGAGTTCGACCGCACCTTCCCCGGCTTCCGCACCGAACCCCTGACCATGGTCATCGAGAGCACCGACGGCAAACCCGTCACCGACGACCAGATCGCCGCGGTGCGCAGCAAGGCCATGGAGGTCCCCGGCTTCATCGATCCGAACAACGATCCGGAGACGATGTGGCAGGAGCGCTCCTACCTGGACGGCGCCTCGAAGGATCCCTCGATCCGGGTGATCCAGAACGGCTTGGAGAACCGCAACGACGCGGCGCAGAAACTCGAAGAGCTGCGCGCCCTGTCACCGACCCCCGGGGTCACGGTGTCGGTGGGTGGCACCCCCGCGCTGGAACAGGACAGTATCCAGAGCCTGTTCGACAAACTGCCGCTGATGGTGGTGGTGCTGATCGTCACGACGACCATCCTGATGTTCCTGGCGTTCGGGTCGGTGGTGCTGCCCATCAAGGCCGCCCTGATGAGCGCGCTGACACTGGGATCGACGATGGGCATCCTGACGTGGATGTTCGTCGAGGGCCACGGGTCCGGGCTGATGAACTACACCCCCCAGCCGTTGATGGCACCCATGATCGGTCTGATCATCGCCGTCATCTGGGGTCTGTCCACGGACTACGAGGTGTTCCTGGTGTCCCGCATGGTGGAGGCCCGCGAACGCGGAATGTCGACCGCCGAGGCCATCCGGATCGGCACCGCGACCACCGGCCGGTTGATCACCGGCGCCGCATTGGTGCTGGCGGTGGTCGCCGGGGCGTTCGTCTTCTCCGATCTGGTGATGATGAAGTACCTGGCGTTCGGCTTGTTGATCGCACTTCTGTTGGACGCCACCGTCATTCGTATGTTCCTGGTGCCGGCCATCATGAAGATGCTCGGTGACGACTGCTGGTGGGCGCCGCGCTGGATGAAGCGCATCCAGGTCAAGGCCGGTCTCGGTGAGACCCACCTGCCCGACGAACGCAAGCGCCACGTCACCCCGGAAACCGACGATCGTGAACTGGTCGGTGCGGGTGCGGCCGCCCCCACGCGGGCGCGCCCGCCGCACGATCCGACGCATCCCGCCGCCCGGCCGGGGCCCATGCGGGTACCGGCGGGACGACCCGAGTCGTCGGCCGCCACGACGCGGATCCCCTCCCCTCCCCCGGGTCCCGCTGACACACGCCTGGGCAACGACGAAGCGCCGACCACACGTTTCGCCTCGGCCCGCAGCGCCGTGCGCAATGCGGTCTCCGGCACTGCCGGTCGTCCGCCGCGCCCCCCGCAGGGTGGGACCGGTGAGCGCGAAATCGAGTCCTGGCTGGGTGAACTGCGGGGCAAGCCGGGCGCGTCCGGTCAGCAGCCGCCCGTGCAGCCGCCGTCGGCGGAACCCACCCGCACCATGGGTTCGGGTGACAGCGACGCCACGACCGCCATTCCCACCACCCCGCCCGCGCCGATTCCCACCAACCCACCCGCGCAGACCCCTGAACCGGAAGCCGAGGACGACACCGCCACCCGCGCGATTCCGGTGTCGAAGCCGCGCAGCGGTGAGGCCGAGGCCGCTACCGAGAAACTGAACGCCCGCGGTGAGGCGGACGAGAAGTCACGTCAGCGGCGCGGCGGTGGAGTGAGCGCGCAGGATCTGCTGCGCCGGGAAGGCCGGAAGCTCTAGGCCTCGGGCACTTCGTCGGGTTCGGCGTCGACAATGGGTCCGTCGTCGTCTTTCATCCTGGCTTTCACGGCGTCCGGATCCTCGGCCACCAGAACCCGGATGGCGCTGTTGAGGAACGCGATGAGCGGTACCGCCAGCAGGGCGCCGACGATGCCCGCCATCACGCCACCGCCCGCGATGCCGAGCACCACGGCCAGCGGATGGATGGACACCGCTCGGCCCATCACCAGCGGTTGCAGCACATGCGCCTCGAGCTGCTGCACGGCGATGATGAGGCCCAGTGTGATCAGCGCGTAGACGAATCCCTTGGCCAGTAGAGCGACGATGACGGCCAGGAAGCCGGTGATCACCGCGCCCACCAGCGGGATGAAGGCGCCGAGGAACACCAGCGACGCCAACGGCAGCGCCAGCGGGATGCCCATGATGGCCAGACCGGTGCCGATACCGATCGCATCCACCAGCGCCACCAGGAAGGTGGCCCGGATGTAGCCGATCAGAGAGTGGAACCCGGCCCGTCCGGCGTCGCTGACCCGGTGGCGGACATCGCGGGGGAAGAGCCTGGCCACAAACGCCCAGATGTTGCGGCCGCCGTGCAGCAAGAAGATCAGCGTGAAGAAGACCAACAGGGCGCCGGTGACGATCTCGGTGACGGTCGCCGCAGTCGAGAGTGCACCGCTGGTGACCTTCTCCTGGTTGTTGCGTATCGCCTCGATGGCGGAGTTACCGGCGTTGTCGATCTGTTCGCGACTCAGGTGCGGGGGCCCTTCGACCAGCCACTCCCGCATGCTGTCGATGCTTCGGGTGACCTCGCTGACGAGCTGCGGTAGGCCGGAGACGAACTGGCTCACGACAAAGGTCAGCAGGCCGCCGAGGATCGCGAAGCTGCCCAGGATCACCAGGGCCACCGCTCCCCCGCGCGGAGCGCCGCGGCGATCCAGCCAGTCGACCACCGGCAGCAGCAACGCCGTCAGCATCGTCGCCAGCGCCACCGGCACCACGATCACGAGAAGCTTCTCCGCCACCCACAGCAGGGCGACCACCGCCGCGAGCAGCACCAGCAACCGCCAGGCCCAGGCGGCGGATTTGCGGACCAGAGGAGTGACCGATGCGTCCTCGGCCGCAGGTGGCAGCATCCGGTCACTGTATCCGCCGCGGCCGGTTCCAAACCGCGACATTCCCGGGCACGCCGTGCGGGAACGGCAGGGAGCGACCACCTTGCGCCGTTACTCTGAAGGGCGATGTCCTCCGACGCGCAGGCCGGCCCGGCCACCCGACAGCAGGAGGGGACCCGCAGCAAGTACTGGTGGGTCCGCTGGGCCGTGCTGACCGTGGTGGTCCTCGTGCTCGCCGTCGAGGCCGCGCTGGTGTGGGATCAGCTGGCCAAAGCGTGGCACAGTCTCCTGGATGCCAACTGGTGGTGGGTGTTGGCGGCCGTCGCGGCGGCCATGTTGTCGATGCACAGCTTCGCCCAGATCCAGCGCACGCTGCTGAAGTCGGCCGGCGTGGGCGTGCGGCAATGGCGTTCCGAAGCCGCGTTCTACGCGGGTAACTCCCTGTCGACGACGTTGCCCGGCGGGCCGGTGTTGTCGGCGACCTTCATCTACCGCCAGCAGCGGATGTGGGGTGCCTCCCCGGTGGTCGCGTCGTGGCAGCTGGTCATGTCGGGTGCCCTGCAAGTGGTGGGGCTGGCGCTGCTGGGCCTGGGTGGGGCGTTTCTGCTCGGCGCCAAGAACAACCCCTTCTCACTGCTGTTCACCCTCGGCGGCTTCGTCCTGCTGCTGCTGCTCGCCCAGGCGGTGATCTCGCGACCCGAACTGCTCGACAGCATCGCTGTACGGGTGCTGTCCTGGTTCAACCAGCTGCGCAACAAGCCGGCCGATTCCGGGGTGGCGAAGTGGCGCGAGATCCTGCAGCAGCTGGAATCGGTGAGCATGAGCCGGCGCACGCTGGGCACAGCGTTCAGCTGGTCACTGTTCAACTGGGTGGCCGACGTCGCCTGCCTGGCATTCGCCGCCTACGCCGCCGGCGGCCACCCGTCGCTGGCCGGCCTGACCGTCGCCTATGCCGCCGCCCGCGCCGTCGGCTCCATCCCGCTGATGCCGGGCGGGCTGCTGGTGGTGGAAGCCGTGCTGGTGCCCGGCCTGGTGTCCAGCGGTATGACCCTGCCCGCCGCCATCTCGGCGATGCTGATCTACCGGCTGGTGAGCTGGATCTTCATCGCCGCCATCGGCTGGGTGATGTTCTTCTTCATGTTCCGCACCGAGAGCCAGATCGACCCGGACGTCCCCGAACCTTCCGCCGGGGCGCCGACAGCGGACGAACAGAACCCGAACCAGGACCGCTGACACGTGGTTTGATCGGCGCATGTCGATACGCGGGCTCTCGATCACGGTGCTGGCAACGGCACTGCTGGCAGCCGGGTGCTCGTCGGATCCGGCGCCACCGCCGGCAACCAGCACGGCCCCGGCGCCGATGGTCACCCCGCTGATCGGCTCGGCCGTGGCCGACCCCGTCCCGGTACCCGCCACCGACGGCCGCGTCCACCTGGCCTACGAGCTGACCCTGACCAACACCCTGCCCAGCCCCGTCACCATCACCTCGTTGTCGGCGCGCTCCGGCGACCAGACGCTGGCCACGCTGCGGGGCGACAACCTGAAGTTCTGGACCAGGGCTTTCGGGGGCGCGACCACGCCCACCAACAAAGTGGAGGCCGGGCAGTCGGTGACCGTGTGGATGGACGTCGCGCTCGATTCCGGCGCCGAACCACCCACCGAACTGACCCATTCGGCTGACCTGACCGTCGCCAAACCCGTCCCCGGGCTGGTGCCCGCCACCCTCACCCAGCCCGTCGCCCCGGTGGCGGTGTCCAGCCGCAAGCCGGTGTCGGTCGCCCCTCCCCTCGACGGGCCGAACTGGCTCAACGGCGACGGATGCTGCGGTATGTCAGCCCACCGGATGGCACTCAACCCGATCAACGGAAAGCTCTACGCCGCAGAACGATTCGCCATCGACTACGTGCAGCTCGGCAACGACTTCCGGGTGTTCTCCGGGGCGGCGACCAAGACCGAGAGTTACCCGTATTTCGGGGCGCAGATCCACGCGGCCGGCGACGGGAAAGTGGTGGCGGTGCGCGACGGCCTGCCCGAGCAGACACCGACGAAGGCCCCGACCGGGCTGCCGCTGGACGAGTACGGGGGCAATCACGTGGTGCAGGACCTCGGCGACGGCAACTACGCCTTCTACGCGCATCTGCAGCCCGGCACCATCACGGTCAAACCCGGCGACGAGCTCAGTACCGGACAACCTTTCGCCGAGCTCGGAAACAGTGGCAACAGCGACGCACCGCACCTGCACTTCCACGTGATGGACGGCCCGGATCCATTGATGGCCAACGGTTTACCGTTCGTCATCAAGACCTTCAGCCTGAATCAGCGGCTGGCTTCCCCGGCCGGCCTGGACGCGTTGCTCGCCGGGAAGCCGGCACCGCTGGAGCCGGGATTCGCCGCCCGCGAGGAGTCAGAGGTCAGCCCCCTGAACCTCGACGTGATGAATTACTCTGTCGGACAATGACTCTTGAAAAGACATCCACCGCCTTGGCCGCCGACACCGCGGCGGTCCTCACCTTCTGCGCCATCGGCCGCCGAAGTCACGCCGAAGGGGTGACCGTCACCGGGGTCGCCGAAACCGCATGGCCGTTCTTGACGGGCACCGCGGCAGGCTGGCTGCTCAGCCGCGGCTGGCGCCGTCCCACAGCACTGACACCCACCGGCCTGGTGGTGTGGCTGTCCACCGTGGTGGGAGGAATGCTGTTGCGTGCGCTGACCTCGCGTCCGGTTGCCGCACCGTTCATCGTGGTGGCGTCGTCGTTCACCGCGGCGCTTCTGCTGGGGTGGCGGGCAGCGGTGGGGTCCTCATTCGGGGGGAGCAGGCGCCACCGCGACGGTCAGCGTCGCGCGTAGACCACCGAGCGGGCCGTCGGACAGCTCGATCCGTCCGCCGTGCAGCAGGGCCTGCTGTTCCACCAAGGCCAGTCCCAGCCCGGAGCCGCCGGTCTCGGCGGTGCTCCCGCGCGAGAATCGCTGCAGTACCGCGGTGTGCTCTTCGACCGGCAGTCCACGGCCGTTGTCGTCGACGACGATCACCATCTGTTCACCCTGCCGGTGCGCCGAGAGCACGATACGGGTGGCGTGGCCGTGGGTGACGGCATTGCGCACCAGGTTGTCCACGGCCAGCCGCAGGCCGGTGGGCCAGCCGAGAATGGTTCCGGCACCCTCACATTCGACGCTGATCTCGGCCGTCACCGCCGAACGGCTGTTCTCCCGGGCCACCCGGTCCAGTAGCTCGTCGACGTCGACGACTTCTCGGTCCTCGGCTTGGGCCAACTGACCGGAGGCCAGCTGACCGAGCGCGGTGATGGTGGCCTCCACACGCCGCTGGGCCCGGGACAGGTCGGCCACCACCTCGGCGCGCTCGTCGGCCGGCAGGTCGTGGATGCGCAGGGTGTCCAGGTCGGCGCGCATGGCCGTCAACGGCGTCCGCAGCTCGTGGGCCGCGTTGGCGGCGAAGTCCTGGGCGGCCTGCAACGAATTGGTGGTCGACAGCTGTGCGGCGGCCAGCCGTTTCAACATCCCGACCATCGCCTCAGAAAGATCCTCGGCTTCCTTGACGCCGTGCACCGGGGTGATCTGTTCGACACCGCCCTCACCGAGGCGCCGGGTCTGTTCGGTGAGTTTGCGCAGCGGCCGGGTGGCCGCGCCGGCCAGGAACCAGCCCAGGATGCCGGCGAACAGCACCGCCACCACGCCGACGAAGACGTAGATCGGGATGCGCTGACTGGACAGCAGAATGCTGTCGGCCCGGATGCCGATCGACATGAGCACGTCGACACCCTGCTGTTTCAACGGCACGGTGCGCACGCGGTAGTCCACCCCGTTGACCGTCACGGTCTCGGTGCCTTCGGGAAGTGCGGGCAGCTGAAAGCCCCGCTGGAACACCACGTCGCCCCCCGCCCGGGCGCGCCCGGTGGTCAGGACGCCGCGACGCGGATCCTGCACCTGGTCGGGGTACATGCTGGCATCGACGATCGAGTCGAGCCGGCGATCCAGCTGAGCCTGGTCGTTGTTGGCCAGCACCACCGACGTCAGCACCGCCAGGACGGCGACCACCGCCGCCGACGCGATGCCGGCGGCCAGCGCCACCCGGGTACGCAGCGAAACCCGGTGAGTGAAGCGCTGCCACAACGACTCTGGCGCCTCTGCTTCGGACGTCACACTCAAGAGTCGTCCCGCAGTACGTAGCCGATTCCGCGCACGGTGTGGATGACCCGTGGCACCCCGTCGCGTTCCAGCTTCCGCCGCAGGTAACTGATGAACACGTCGGCGACGTTGGTGTCGACGTCGAAGTCGTAACCCCACACCAGCTCGAGGAGGCGTTGCCGGCTGAGCACCACACCGGCGTTCTCGGCGAGCACGGCCAGCAGGTCGAACTCGCGCTTGGTCAGGTCCACCCGCTCGCCGGCCACGAAGACCAGCCGGCGGGCCGTGTCGATGGTCAGCGGGCCCACCGTCATGGCATCCGACGGTTCCTCGGAATGCGCGCGGCGGCGCAGCAGCGCATGCAGCCGCGCCACCAACTCACCGAGATCAAACGGTTTGGTCAGGTAGTCGTCGGCGCCGGCTTCCAGCCCGGCGATCCGGTCGTTGACCGTGTCGCGCGCCGACAGCACACAGATAGGGATGTCGTTCCCCAGCGCGCGCAGCGCGGTCACCACCGCCACCCCGTCGAGTTCGGGCATCTGGACGTCGAGCACCAGGGCGTCGTGGGATTCGTTGGATAGCAGCCGAAGCGCTTCCTTGCCGTTGGCCGCCACCCTGACGTCGAACCCCGAATGGCGCAGACCCCGGGCTACCGAGGTGCGCACATCCGGGTCGTCGTCGACCATGAGCACCATGTGGCCCGCCGTCCCCCGGGCGGGCGAATCAGTTCCAGGCGGCACTACAGGATGTCGACGTCGCCGTCCCCGTCGGTGTCACCACAGCGGATCCGGATGTCCTGCAACGGCTTGCGAATCCCGTTCAGCTCGGCGGCGATCTGCGGATTCGCGGCGAAGTACTCGTCGACCTTGGGCCGGATCTCCTCGTGCGGGAGGCCGTGGAGGCTGGTGAAGAAGTTGTTCACCTCGGGGTGGGTGAACAGGTATGCCGATGTGGACGCCGACACACCGGACGCGACGCCGGACAGGTCGGCGGCGGTGCAGTTCGGCGGCGGCTCAGCACTGGCCAACGGTGCCGCTGCGAGCAGCATCGCGCCGGCTCCTATGGCGCCGGCAACCGCGCGACGGGCTGTGAGCAACATTGATCGGCTCCTTCAAGAGGTAGTGGAACGCCATGTCAGATCCACCCGAAGTGATTCCGACCCGCAAAGCTAATCAGATTCCCGGGCCAGTTTCCTGGGTTGTGGGCAGACTATCGCGGCCGGGCGGCGAAACGACAGGTCGCCCGCACCGTCACGGCAGGCCGCTGAGTACGCCCGTCGAGGCCGGGACAGCCGCGCCCACCGGCGAGGCCGGGGACGTCCCGGCGTCGGCCGCCGCAGCAGGCGCACCGCTTTGCTGGGCGGACTGCATCAGGCCGAGCACCTGCGGCAGCGAGATCGGCAGCTTGCACTTGGTGGTCAGCGAGGTCAGCGGCTGCTGGATGGCCTGGAGATCCTTGGCGGCCTGCGGGTCGCGGTCGAAGTAGAGCTTCAGCGCCGCGATCGACTGCGGACCGGCCGGCTGCGCGGCGAGCATGGTCAGCACGTCATTGGTCTCCGGATGCGCCTCGAGATAGATGCCCGTGTTGGTCCCGACGGACCCGACGGTCCTGGCGATGGAGCTGGCGGCGCAGGGGTCCGGGGCGGCCCCGGCGGCCGGCGCGCTCAGCAGTGCGGCGCAGGCTGCGCCCGCCACGGCGATCGATGCGGCACCGGCGGTGATTCGGAAGGCCATGCGGCGCGCTCCTTCGGGTTTGTACTCGTGTTGCAGGACCCCCGACCTGGTCCACGGCCACTGGAGATAGTGCCATCCGCGGCCACAAGCGTGCCAATCCGAGCCCGCTCATCGAGATCTCGCCGAGACCCGATTACCAGGCTGCTGCGGTACGCTCGCGACACGTCATTCGGGGAGAATGCGGGGAGATCGACATCCAGCACTTCATGATGCGGCTGAGCAGCCTGCTACGCAGGGTTCGCTGGCTCGTCTTCACGGCATGGTTGCTGGCTCTGGTGCCGGCCGTCTGGCTGATCCTCAGTCAGTCGAGCAACCTGACCGGTGGCGGCTTCGAAGTCGAACAGTCGCAGTCCCTACACGTGCAGTACCAGGTCGAGGACCATTTCCCCGACGAGGGCGCCTCACCCCTGGCTCTGGTGGCCGCCCCGCGCGCCGACGCCAGCTACAACGACATGAATGCTGCCGTCGCGGAACTGGAACGCATTGCCGCCGAGGTGCCCACCGTCACCGTCGTGCCCAACCCCGCGCAGCCTGCCCCACAGCCTGATCGCCCCTATGTGGTGTCGCTGAAACTCGGATTCGACAACTCCGGCGCCGTCGACACCGCCAAACAACTGCGCGCGAAGGTCGGCATCAACGGCGAGGAGCCGGGCGAGACCGCCGAGGGCAAGGTGCGGCTGTATGTCATCGGACAGGGCGCCCTGGGCGCCGCCGCCTCGGAAGCCACCAAGCACGACATCGCCGAAGCCGAGAAGTGGAACCTGCCGATCGTCCTGATGGTGCTGCTGGCGGTTTTCGGCTCGCTGGCCGCGGCGGCGATCCCCCTGCTGATCGGGCTGTGCACCGTGGTGGTGACGATGGGGCTGGTCTTCGCGCTCTCGACGGTCACCACCATGTCGGTGTTCGTCACGTCGACCGTCACGATGCTCGGCATCGCCCTGGCCATCGACTACTCACTGTTCATCCTGATGCGGTTCCGCGAAGAACTGCGGGCGGGGCGGGATGTCCAGCAGGCCACCGACGCGGCCATGGCCACGTCGGGGCTGGCGGTGGTGCTCTCGGGTGCCACCGTCATCGCGTCGGTCACGGGCATCTACCTGATCGACACCCCGGTGCTGAACTCCATGGCCACCGGCGCCATCCTCGCCGTCGCGGTGGCGGTGCTGACGTCGGCGACGCTGATCCCGGCCGTGCTGACGACATTCGGCCGCGCCGCGGCCAAGCGGTCGCGGCTGCTGCACTGGGGGCGCCGAGCCGAAACCACGCAGTCCCGGTTCTGGACCCGCTGGATCGGCGGGGTGATGCGCCGGCCGTGGCTGTCGGCCGTGTGCGCGACGGCGTTCCTGCTGGTTCTCGCGGCGCCGGTGCTGTCGATGTCGCTGGGCAACAGCATGTTGCGCCAGTTCGATTCCAGCCATGAGATCCGGGGCGGCATGGCCGCCGCAGCCGAAGCATTGGGGCCCGGCGCGCTGGGACCGGTGCGGGTGCTGGTCACCTTCCCCGACGGAAATGCCTCCTCACCGCAGAACACCGCCGTGGTGGACGCCGTCTCCGCCGAGATCGGCCGCGCGGTCAACGTCGCGTCGGTGACCCCGGCGGTGTTCTCCGACGACAACCGCAGCGCCCTGCTGTCCGCGGTGCTCGCGGTGGACCCCGAGGACGACGCCGCGCGCAGCACCGTCGACTTCCTCCGCGACCGGTTACCGGAGGTGCCCGGCGCCGAGTCGGCGACCATCGACGTCGGCGGGCCGACCGCTCTGATCAAGGACTTCGACGACCGCGTCGCCCACATGGAGCCGTGGGTCTTCGTCTTCGTGGCCCTCATCGCGTTCGTGATGCTGCTCGCCGCCATCCGGTCGGTGTTCCTGGCGCTCAAAGGCGTGGTCATGACCGTCCTGTCGGTCGCCGCCGCCTACGGCAGCCTGGTGATGATCTTCCAGTGGGGTTGGCTGCAGGATCTCGGTTTCGAGCCCATGGGTTCGATCGACAGCACCATTCCGCCGCTGGTGCTGGCGCTGACCTTCGGCTTGTCGATGGACTACGAGATCTTCCTGCTGACGCGGATCCGGGAGCGGTTCCTGCAATCCGGCGACACCCGTGACGCCGTGGCCTACGGCGTGTCCACCAGCGCGCGCACCATCACCAGCGCGGCACTGATCATGATCGCCGTGTTCATCGGTTTCGCATTCGCGGGCATGCCGCTGGTGGCGCAGCTCGGGGTGGCGTGTGCGGTGGCGATCGCCGTCGACGCCACCGTGGTGCGGCTGGTGCTGGTGCCCGCGCTGATGGCGATGTTCGACCAGTGGAACTGGTGGCTGCCCAAGGGATTGGGCCGGGTGCTGCCGTCGGTCGACTTCGAGAAGCCGCTGCCGAAGGTCGACCTGGGTGACCTGGTGATCATCCCCGACGACATCTCGGCGCTGGTCGCCCCGGGCGCCGACATGCGGATGGTGGTCAAGTCGGCGGCCAAGCTCCAGAACCTGGCACCCGACGCCATCACCGTCGCCGACCCGCTGGCCTTCAGCGGCTGCGCGGGGCTGAGCGCATTGACCACCGCGTTCAAGGACAAGGTCAAAGGCAGTGACGACGCCCGCGCGGTGAGCGCCCGGCAAGCCCGGCTGGGCCTGCCCCTGCGCCGCAACCGCGCCGCCGTGCGCACCGAGAACGGCAGCGGCGCAACCGGTTCCAACGCGCAGGCCACCGTGCGGGTGCAACGTCCCGTACACCCGGTGACGATGTGGCGCGGACGGCTGTCGGTGGCGCTGGACGCGTTGAGCGTGCAGAACGACCCGGAGGGCGACTTCCGGCACGCGCTGCGCAGGCAGTGCCCGATGGAGACCACCAACGTGCAGCTGCCCACCGGGGACCGGTTGCGGATCCCGACGGGCGCCGAGACGCTGCGACTCAAGGGCTACCTGATCATGTGCCGCAACAACCGCCGCGACTTCGCCGAGTTCGCCGAACTGGTGGACGCCATGGAGCCGCAGACGGCGGCGTTCGTGCTGGCGAGCATCGACAGGTACTACTCTGGTCAACCATCCGACGGACAATGGGTTGCCACCCAGTTGGTCCGCCGGCTTTCCGACCCGCGGCCGTTCGACGCGGCGGAGGACACCGGCGGCCCCGCCGCTGAGGCAGACTGGGAAAAGGTCAGGCAGCGTTGTCTGGCCGTGGCCGTGGCGATGCTGGAGGAGGCGAGGTGACGTTGGCCGCTGATGCTCGCCGACCCGGCTTCCAACCGGGCGCACGGGGGACGCGCCCGCAGGAGACCCCTTCACACAAGAACGGTGCCCGCACCGATCAGCCCGTCGAGTTCTGGTCCACCGCCGCCATCCGTACCGCCCTGGAAACCGGCGACATCACCGTCTGGCAGCGGATCGTGGTGGCCATCAAACGTGACCCGTTCGGCCGCACCGCACGCCAGGTCGAAGAAGTGCTGGAGAACGCCGAACCGCACGGCATCT
This sequence comes from Mycobacterium sp. Soil_C_30, assembly GCF_057656995.1. Taxonomy (NCBI): domain Bacteria; kingdom Bacillati; phylum Actinomycetota; class Actinomycetes; order Mycobacteriales; family Mycobacteriaceae; genus Mycobacterium; species Mycobacterium sp. Soil_C_30. Next base: position 120,484 of record NZ_JBDGJH010000009.1, read on the forward strand.
CGAAGGCGCTGTCGGAGGTGCTGGTGCGCAGCCGTCAGCACCTGGAAGCCAACGAACGCGCTGAGGTGGCACGGCACGTGCGTCTGCTGCTGCACCGCTCGGGTCTGTCGGAGCCGGAGTTCGCGTCCCGGATCGGGGTGCCCGCCGCCGATCTGGTGGTGTACCTCAACGGCGAGGCCAGCCCGCCGGCGTCACTGATGATCCGGATGCGCAGGCTCTCCGACCGGTTCGCCAAGATGCACGCTCACCGTCCACACAAGTAATGACCTATGCCCTGCTGCCCGGCGCCGGGGGCGCCGCCTGGTGGTATTGGCAGCGGGTCGTTCCTCTTCTGGAGGCCGCCGGTCATGACGTCGTGGCCATCGAGTTGCCCGCTGCCGACGACTCCGCCGGTCTGGCCGAGTACACCGATGTCGCGGTGGCCGCGCTCGCTGACGTCGCCACTGCCCTGATCATCGTGGCCCAGTCGATGGGGTCGTTCACCGCGCCGCTGGTCGCCACGCGGGTGGCGGCGCGGCGGATCGTGCTGGTGAACCCGATGGTGCCCGCACCGGGCGAGGCACCGGGCCAATGGTGGGAGGCCACCGGCCAGCCGGCCGCCCGCGCGGCGCACCTGCAACGAATTGGGTTGGGCCGCAGCGACTTCGATCCTGTCGAGGATTTCTTCCATGACGTACCCGATGACGTGCGCGCGGCCGCGCTCGCCCAACCGGAACCCCCGCAGGCGGACACCCCGTTCGCCCAGCCGTGGCCGCTGACGGCCTGGCCGGACATCCCGACGACCGTCATCCAGGGTGCCGATGACCGGCTGTTCCCCCTGGAGTTCCAGCGCCGCGTGGTCCGCGAACGGCTGGGATTGGAGGTCGAGGTGGTGCCCGGCGGGCATCTGAACGCGCTGAGCCGGCCCGACGAACTCGCGCAGAAACTGCTGTCGTACGGCAGCTGAGAGAGGGGTAGAGGAGTCCACGATGGAACTCGAACAGATCTTGCGGCAGACCCGAACGGTGGCCGTGGTGGGCGCCTCGGCCAACCCGATGCGGCCCAGTTACGGGGTGTACCGGTATCTGCGGACCAACACCGACTACGAGCTGTACCCGGTGAACCCGACGATCACCGAGATCGACGGCGACAAGGTGTACCCCAGCCTGGCCGACCTGCCCGTGGTGCCCGACATGGTGGACGTCTTCCGCCGTTATGAGGAACTGCCGTCGGTGCTTGCCGAGGTGCTGGCGCTGCCCACCCTGCCCAAGACCCTGTGGTTGCAGCAGGGCCTGTTCCACGAGCAGGTGGGGCGCGATGCGGCCGCCGCCGGCCTGCAGGTGGTGATGGACCGTTGTCTGAAGGTCGACCACGACCTGCTGATCAGGGGTTGACCGGCGCCACGTCGACCACCAGCCAGCGGTCGTCCTGTTTGGTGAACGCCACCCGCAGCGACAGCACGGCGCGGCTGGGCTGTTGACCTGGCACGTTCTGGGTGCCGCGCATCACCACCACCACACTGGCGGCTGCGGGTCCGATGGCTTCGACACCGGCCGAGATGGTCTGCGCCTGCGCCGAGACGTTGCGGCGCGCCAGGCCCGCGGTGGACTCGCCGAAGTTGGCCTTGAACGCTTTGGCCTGCTCGGGGGCCATCAACTCCGCGGCACGGTCGATCGAAGACGTCGGGTCCTGCGGTGAGAACGTCGCCGTCGCCTCCGACACCGCCGTCGCCAACCGGACCACCTCGGCGGAATCCTCGGTGAGCGCGTCATCGGGCACGGTCCAGTGGGTGTAGCCGACAATCGTGGCCGCCGCCAGCGCCGCAGTGGTCAACGCGACGATCGCCAACCGCAGCACCGGCCCGTCGTCGTCGGTACCGAAGGTGACGCGGTCTCGGCGCAACAGGTAGTAGTTGACCGCCATGGACTGCGCGACCAACAGGCACAGCATCGAACACGCGGCCACCCACCACAGCGGCCAGGCCAGGAACACGCCGATCAGCAGCAGCCCGCCAATAGCCGCGAGCGGTGCGAGCACGTCGAAAGCCAGCACCCGCCACACGTTTCTCATCGCATGGACTCCAGCCGCGAGATCATCAGCCGGCCGTCGACCTCGGAGACGTCGAGCCGCAGATTCCAGCGCACGGTCTGCGGTTCACCGCCGGAGTTCTCGCTGAGGGAGGTGGCGATCACCAGCACGGTGTCGGTGCGCGCAGCCATCCCGGGTGACAGTGACGGGTCTTCGGGCGGCGGGGCGCTGCCGGGCTCGCGGTCCAGATCGTTGTGCGCCGATTCGACGGCGACGGCTTCGATGCTGCCGGTGGTGCTCGACTGCAGGGCTTGCACCACATCTCGGTAGGGGGCCACCGCCGCGTCGAAATCGGCGTTGAGCTGCCCGACGGTGCCCTCGTGCAGGGTCTGCAGACTGGAGTCGACGTTGCCGGCATTCATGTTGATCAGCACGCCGGTCCAGTCAGCGGCAGCCTGCATGGCCTGCGCCCGGTGCCGAAGCTCCTCGGTCGCGTCGCGGTGCCCGGACCAGATGATCGCGATCAGGACCAGGGCACCCACGCACAGCAGGCCCAGCACCGCCGAGCCGATGCCGTAACCCGACCGGCGGGATTCCTGCTCGTCATCGTCGTCGGGCATGGCGGTGAGGCTACCTGTTCGCTTTCGCCGGAACTGAGCACCCGCTCGGTGTCTGGAAGACTGGCGGGGTGACGGTAGAAGCTATTCGTTCGGGCATCGACCTGAGCCACGTTGATTCCTCCGCCCGGCCCCAAGACGATCTGTTCGGACACGTCAACGGCCGCTGGCTCACCGACTACGAGATTCCCGCCGACCGGGCCACCGACGGTGCGTTCCGGTCGCTGTTCGACCGCGCCGAAGAACAGGTGCGTGACCTGATCACCGAAGCCGCCGGCGCTCACGCCGACAAAGGCACCGATCAGCAGCGCATCGGCGACCTCTACGCCAGCTTCCTCGACGAGGAGGCCGTCGAGCGGCGCGGTGTACAACCGCTGCTCGACGAGTTGGCGCTGATCGACGAGGCCGGCAGCGCGCAAGCGTTGGCCGCAGTGCTGGGCGGGCTGCAGCGCACCGGTGTCGGTGGTGGTGCGGGTCTCTACATCGACACCGACTCCAAGGACTCCACGCGGTATCTGGTGCACCTCACCCAGTCCGGGATCGGGTTGCCCGACGAGTCGTACTACCGCGAGGAACAGCACGCACAGATCCTGGCCGCCTACCCCGAGCACATCGCGGCCATGTTCGCGATCGTGTTCGACGGCAACGCCGTGGATTACGCGGCCACCGCCGCCAAGATCGTCGCGTTGGAGACCAAACTGGCCGCCGCGCACTGGGATGTGGTGAAACGCCGTGACGCCGACCTCACCTACAACCTGCGCTCGTTCGCCGATCTGCTCACCGAGGCACCGGGATTCGACTGGGCCGGCTGGGTGGGCGCGCTGGGCACCACGCCCGAGAAAGTGGCCGAACTGGTGGTGCGGCAGCCGGATTACCTGACGTCGTTCGCCGCGTTGTGGTCATCGGAGCCGTTGGAGGACTGGAAGCTGTGGGCGCGGTGGCGGCTGATCCATTCCCGCGCCGCGATGCTCACCGATGCCCTTGTCGCCGAGGATTTCTCGTTCTACGGCCGCACGTTGAGCGGCACCGAGGCCATCCGCGACCGATGGAAGCGCGGAGTGTCGCTGGTGGAGAGCCTGCTCGGTGACGTGGTGGGAAAGCTCTACGTGGAGAAGCACTTTCCGCCGGAATCCAAGGCGCGAATGGACGTGCTGGTGGACAACCTGCGCGAGGCCTACCGGGTCAGCATCTCGCAGTTGGAGTGGATGACACCGGAGACGCGGCAGAAGGCGCTGGCCAAACTCGACAAGTTCACCCCCAAGATCGGCTACCCGAAGAACTGGCGCGACTACTCGGCGCTGGTGATCGAGCGTGACGATCTGTACGGCAACTACCGCCGCGGCTACGAAGTGGGTTATGACCGGGAGTTGGCCAAGCTCGGTGGGCCGGTGGACCGCGACGAGTGGTTCATGACGCCGCAGACCGTCAACGCCTACTACAACCCGGGAATGAACGAGATCGTCTTCCCCGCAGGCATTCTGCAGCCGCCCTTCTTCGACGCCGAGGCCGACGACGCCGCCAATTACGGCGGTATCGGCGCGGTGATCGGCCACGAGATCGGGCACGGGTTCGACGACCAGGGCGCCAAGTACGACGGTGACGGCAATCTGGTGGACTGGTGGACCGACGCCGACCGCACCGAGTTCGGTGCCCGCACCAAGGCGCTGATCGAGCAGTACGAGCAGTTCACCCCGCGCGGCCTCGATTCCGGTCACCACGTCAACGGAGCGTTCACCGTCGGTGAGAACATCGGCGACCTCGGTGGCCTGTCCATCGCGCTGCTGGCGTATCAGATCTCGCTGGACGGGAAAGAGGCGCCGGTGATCGACGGCCTGACCGGCGTGCAGCGGGTGTTCTACGGCTGGGCCCAGGTGTGGCGCACCAAATCCCGTGAGGCCGAAGCAATCCGGCGCCTGGCGGTGGACCCGCATTCACCACCGGAGTTTCGCTGCAACGGCGTGATCCGCAACATGGACGCGTTCTACGACGCCTTCGAAGTCACCCCCAGCGACGAGCTGTTCCTCGAGCCGGAGCACCGCGTCCGCATCTGGAGCTAGGCCCCACGGAAACGGCCGCCCCCGTCTTCGGGGGCGGCCGTTTTCGTGTGCTCAGCAGATCAGAACAGCTGCCAGTCCTGGGCCCCGTCGTTCTGGTCATAGAGCCCGGTGGAGTTCTTGATCACGATCGGGTCGCCGCTGCCGAAGTTGTCGTAGAACCACTGCGCGTTCTCGGCGCTGAGGTTGATGCAGCCGTGACTGACGTTGCGCACACCCTGATCGGCCTCCGACCACGGCGCGCTGTGAACGAAGATGCCGCTGTTGTCGATGCGCACGGCATCCTCGACGTCGAGTTTGTAGCCCTCGTCATCAGTGACCGGCACGCCGTAGGTCGACGAGTCCATCACGATGTCGGCGAACTTCTCCAGCACGTAATAGGTGCCGTTCTTGGTCTCGTAGCCGGGCTTGCCCAGCGACACGGGGAAGGTGTTCACCAACTCCCCGTCACGCATGATCTCCATCATCTTGGTGTCGTTGTCGACGGTGGCGACCAGGGATTCGCCGACGCGGAAGCTGGACTTGGTGCCCGCGGCGTCGATGTTGACGACGGTGCCCTTCGGCCAGAAATCCTGCGGACGCCAGCGCACCTGCGAGTCGCTCATCCAGTAGAAGCGGCCCGGCACCGGTGGGTTGGACGAGATGTGGATCGCGTCCTCGGCCATCTGCCGGTTGGCGATCGGGACCGCGAAGTTGATGATGATCGGCTTGGCGACGCCGACCATCGAGCCGTTCACCGGGTTGAACGTCGGCGGCCGGAAGGGCGGCTCGCCAGTGAACGGCAGTGGATTCTGGCCTGCCGCGGTACCGGTGGTGGTGCCGGTCTGCCCCGGCACGGCCAGCGGATCGGCGGCCGGCGCGGCAGGGTTGAGCAGGTTCGGTGGGGGCGGCGGGAACCCGAAAGGGTTGGCCGGGGGTGCGGGCGGTGCTGGCGGAGCCGGGACCGGCGCAGGCACCGGTTCGGCGACTGCCGGCGCCGCTGACAACACCAGTGACGCGGCCGCTCCGACCGCGCCGATCACGGCGATCATTCTCCGACGCATATCCCGTTCCCTCCGCTCTCTCGACGACCAGTCTGGCACAGCCAGTAGGTCAGCTACCGAGCGATATTGCTGCCGGCGAGGCCGTGCAAGCACCTGGTCACCACAGTGAACTGTGAGGATGATCGTCGCTACGGTGTCGAGCGTTACTCCGGTGGAATTCAACCGGAGTTGCCAGCAACGTCGATGGGGCCGAGACGAGGCGCGCGAACAGCGAATTCGGCCGATTCCGGAGGGGTCGGCCACCTTCCTACTCGCAAGCCCCGGCAGATCGCCCGGCGGAGGTCAGCAAGCGATAGGCAGTTCCCAGCGCCACACGGTGCCTTCCTCCGGGTCGCTCACCTCGCCTGCGAAGCGGAAGCCGAGGCGGCGCAGCAGAGCGTTCGACGGGTTCTCCTGGGCCAGGGTGTGTGCGATCACCATGCTCACCCCTGCGGCTTTCGCCTTCTCGAGCATGGCCTGCGCGGCGGCGGTGCCCAAGCCGCGGCCGCGGAATTCGGGTGCGATCTCGTAGCCGAACTCGACGACACCCTCGGCGGGCGGCCCCACGAAACCGCCTGAGCCGACGAGGGTGCCGTCGCTCAGGAAGAAGTGCATCCACCACTGGTGTTCAGTGGGCTTCTCCCGCAGTTTGGCGATGGTGAATTCGATGGACTCGGGAAACTCCGGCCACCCGTCGGGCACCGGGCTGCCGATGATGGTCCCGAACGCCGCGCGGTCGGTGCGCAGGGCGTGCAGCAGTTCGACGGTGGCGGGCACCAGGACGACGTCGGTCACGGCCGCAAGTGTGTCAGGCTGGGCAAATGCTCATTGCGTTCAGCATCAGTCCCAGCGGCGGCGACGAGTCCGGTGGAGTCAGCGCAGCCGTCGCCGAAGCGGTCCGCATCGTGCGGGCCTCGGGTCTGCCCAACGAGACCAACGCGATGTTCACCAACATCGAGGGCGAGTGGGACGAGGTCATGGCCGTCGTGAAACAAGCCGTCGATGCCGTCGCGGCCGTCTCACCGCGGGTAAGCCTGGTGCTCAAAGCCGATATCCGGCCCGGCTTCACCGGGCAGCTGACCGCGAAAGTGGAGCGCCTGGAACAGCATCTGGAGGCCTAACTGCGCACCAGGCGGGCAATGGCCGCCGAGGCCTCGGCGAGCTTCTTGTCCGCCTCGTCGCCGCCTTCGGCCACCGCGTGGGACACGCAGTGGCCGAGGTGCTCGTCCAGCAGTCCCAGCGCCACTGACTGTAGGGCGCTGTTGACCGCGCTGATCTGGGTGAGGACGTCGATGCAGTACTTGTCCTCGTCGATCATCTTGGCGATACCACGCACCTGTCCTTCGATGCGGCGCAGCCGTTTGGCGTAGTTGTCCTTGTTGGGCGAATAGCCGTGCGGCGCCGGTTCTCCCGTCACTGACCACCTCCGAGCATTGTCTTCATCCGATCGATTTCGGCCTGCTGTCCGTCGATGATCTGCTGCGCCAGACCCTTGGCGTCGACGTTCTCACCGTCGGCGAGTTCGGTCTCGGCCATCCCGATGGCACCTTCGTGATGGGCGATCATCGACTCCAGCCACAGTGTGTCGAATTCTGCGCCTTGCAGCGACTCGAGCCGCGACATCGTGGCCGGGTCGACCATGCCCTCCATGCCCTCCATGGACGACATGTCGTGCCCCTCGTGCCCGCCTGCAGCCTCGGGGTTCTCGTTCCACTGCACCAGGAACGCCTTCATGGTGGCGATCTCCGGTTCCTGCGCGGCCTGGATCTCACTGGCCAGTGCCAGCACTTCGGGGTTGGTGGACCGGTCCGGCGCCAGAGCGGAGAGTTCGATGGCCTGCTCGTGATGGGGCACCATGTTGGTGGCGAAGCTGACATCGGCGTCGTTGAAGCCGGCCGGCTCGCCGCTGATCACCGGGGCCTGTTCGGTCTCGGACTGGGTGTGGCCGGCGTGCTCATCAGTGGCAGGCTGGGAGCTGCTACACGCGGAGACGAACAGTGCGGTGGCCAGGGCCGCCAGGGCCGCGGCGATGCGGGTGAAGTTCCGAGGGGTCATACCGCCACCGTACCTGATACCCCCAAGGGGTATTCAAAACCGCTGTGTGCGGCCGCGGGTGAACGGCATACTGGCACCCATGCCCTCAGACTCCGAGATCGACATCAAGCCCCGCAGCCGCGACGTCACCGACGGCCTCGAGAAAACCGCCGCCCGCGGAATGTTGCGCGCCGTCGGCATGGGTGACGACGACTGGGCCAAACCGCAGATCGGCGTCGGCTCGTCCTGGAACGAGATCACCCCGTGCAACATGTCGCTTCAGCGGCTGGCGCAGGCGGTCAAGGGCGGCGTTCACGAAGCGGGCGGGTACCCGTTGGAGTTCGGCACCATCTCGGTGTCCGACGGCATCTCGATGGGCCATGAAGGCATGCACTTCTCCCTGGTCTCGCGTGAGGTGATCGCCGACAGCGTCGAGACCGTCATGCAGGCCGAGCGCATGGACGGCTCGGTCCTGCTGGCCGGCTGCGACAAGTCGATCCCCGGCATGCTGATGGCCGCCGCACGCCTGAATCTGGCAAGTGTCTTCCTGTACAACGGCTCGATCATGCCGGGCGTCGCCAAACTCACCGACGGCTCCGAGAAGGAAGTCACCATCATCGACGCCTTCGAGGCCGTCGGGGCTTGTGCCCGCGGGCTGATGTCGCGTGAGGACGTCGACATCATCGAACGCGCCATCTGTCCCGGCGAGGGCGCGTGCGGCGGCATGTACACCGCCAACACCATGGCCTCGGCCGCCGAGGCGCTGGGAATGTCGTTGCCGGGCAGCGCTTCCCCGGTCGCGATCGACAAACGACGCGACGAGTACGCCCGCCGCTCCGGCGAAGCGGTGGTCGAGATGCTGCGGCAGGGCATCACCGCCCGCGACATCCTGACCAAGGAGGCCTTCGAGAACGCCATCGCCGTGGTGATGGCGTTCGGCGGCTCCACCAACGCCGTGCTGCATCTGCTGGCCATCGCATGGGAAGCCAATGTCGAGCTGTCGCTGGCGGATTTCACCCGGATCGGGAAGAAGGTGCCGCACCTGGCCGATGTGAAGCCCTTCGGCGCCTACGTCATGAAACACGTCGACGAGATCGGCGGGGTGCCCGTCGTCATGCGAGCGCTGCTGGACGCCGGCCTGCTGCACGGCGACTGCCTGACCGTCACCGGGAAGACCATGGCCGAGAACCTGGCCCACATCGAGCCGCCGGATCCGGACGGCAAGGTGCTGCGGGCGATGAACAACCCCATCCACCCCACCGGCGGCATCACCATCCTGCACGGCTCACTGGCCCCAGAGGGCGCCGTGGTCAAGTCCGCCGGTTTCGACTCCGATGTGTTCGAGGGCACCGCACGGGTTTTCGAGCGTGAGCGCGCCGCCCTGGATGCCCTCGAGGACGGCACCATCACCAACGGCGACGTCGTCGTCATCCGCTATGAAGGCCCCAAGGGCGGACCGGGTATGCGCGAGATGCTGGCCATCACCGGCGCCATCAAAGGCGCGGGTCTGGGCAAGGACGTGCTGTTGATGACCGACGGCCGGTTCTCCGGCGGCACCACCGGGTTGTGCGTCGGCCACATCGCCCCCGAGGCGGTCGACGGCGGCCCGATCGCGTTCGTCCGTGACGGTGACAGGATCCGCCTCGACGTCGCCAACGGAACGTTGGACCTGCTGGTCGACGATGCCGAGTTCGAGTCCCGCAAGGCCGGTTTCGAGCCGCTGCCGCCGGTGTACAAGACCGGCGTACTGGCCAAGTACACCAAGTTGGTGGGCTCGGCTGCCGTCGGCGCAGTCTGCAGCTGACCCCCCCTCCCTCCAGCGCGAGCGCGCGTGTCTGCACACAACACGCCGGGCTTTTCCGTGCAAATACGCGCGCTCGCGCTCGGAGAGATCCGGGTGCGCGCTGGGGTCTGGACGGTGCGAACCTGCCGGTTTACCCCGAGGCTCAGGTGGGTTACCCCGAGGCCCGCCACCGCCATGGCGCGAGCGCACACATTTGTACGGTGCGGGTCGGTGTTTCGTGTCCAGACACGCGCGCTCGCCGAAGGTGGGGACTCGAAATCTGCCTGGTACCGCCAGGACACCGCCCAGTAATGGTCTACGTCTTGGCTGTGCTGGGTGACCAACAAATTCCACCTCGGCTGGTTCCTCAACTTCGTCGCCGACGAATGGAACGGCACCTGGGGTGACGGTGGCCGCGACTTCACCGGCGAGTTCTACGTCGAGGTGGCGCGCGCGCTGGAACGGGCGAAGTTCGACTACGTGCTGATCGAGGACAAGCTGATGGTCTCGACCGCCTACGGCGGCACCATGGAGTACGACCTCAAACACGGGGTGAACCCGAAACACGATCCGGTACCGCTGGCGGTGCTGATCGCCGCCGGGACCAGCCGGCTGGGCGTCATCCCCACCATGTCGACCAGCTTCTACCCGCCGTTCCTGCTGGCCCGGCTTTGCAGCACTGTCGACCACATCGCGCGCGGCCGGTTCGGCTGGAATGTCGTGACCTCCGCCGAAGACCGCTCGGCGCAGAACTTCGGCCTCGACAAGCTCTACGAGCATGACGAGCGCTACGCCCGGGCCGCCGAGTACCTGGAACTGGTCAGCAAGTTGTGGGAGTCGTGGGAGCCCGACGCCGTTGAGCGCGACTACATGACGGGCGTATACGCCAACCACAAGAAGGTCCACACCATTGACTTCGAGGGCAAGTACTTCAAGTCCCGTGGGCCGCTGAACACCGCGCCGTCACCGCAGTACCGCCCGACGATCGCGCAGGCCGGCGCCTCGCCGCCGGGGCGCGAGCTGGCCGCTCAGCACGCCGACACCATCGTCTCCCCCGCCGACAGCGTGGAGTCGATGAAGGCCTACCGCGACGACATCCACGCCCGGATGAAGGCCAACGGCAGGGACCCGTCGCACTGCAAGGTGCTCTATCTGGCCTCGCCCATCGTCGCGGACACCAGAGAGGAGGCACTTGCCAAACGGGAGCGCTGGCTCACCGACCCGATGTACGTGGAGTACATGCTGGCCGAGATCTCGTCGATCACCGAGATCGATTTCCGGCAATTCGATCTGGACAAACCCCTGCCCGACGACCTCACCACCAACGGCGAGCGGGGCACGCTCGCGGCGTTCGTGGCCGCGGGCAAAGACAAGACACTGCGTGAACTCGTCACCGGCAGTGGGCTTTCCAGCCACACCCCGTTCTGCGGCACTCCTGCGGAAGTGGCCGAGGAAATGGGTGAGGTGATGGCCCAGGTGGGTGGTGACGGGTTCCTGCTCACCAGCCCGGTGCTGCGGCTCAACCGCCGCTACCTCACCGAGATCACCGACGGGCTGGTGCCCGAGCTGCAGAAACGCGGGCTGGTGCGCACCGAGTACACCACCACCATGCTGCGGGACCACCTACGCGAATTCTGATTGCATTCATGGTGTTTTCGAATTCAACTGTCTCGAAACGGGATTCGAGGCAAAACCGTGCCACGCAAATGTATGCGTGCGACCCTGGGATCATCGGCTATACGCAGATGAAAGGGCAGCACTCATGCGTACGCCCACCATGTCTCACCGTCTCGCCGCGGAGTTCATCGGCACGTTCTGGTTGGTGTTCGGCGGCTGCGGCAGTGCCGTCTTCGCCGCCGCGTTCGTCTCCGGGGACGGGACCTTCCTCGGGATCGGCCTCCTGGGGGTGTCGCTGGCGTTCGGCCTGACCGTGCTCAGCGGCGTCTACGCGTTCGGCACCATCTCCGGCGGCCACTTCAACCCCGCCGTCACCCTCGGGGCGGCGCTGGCCAAGCGGGTCGAGTGGAATGTGCTGCCGGCCTACCTGGTCAGCCAGGTACTCGGCGGCCTGGCGGCGGGACTGGTCATCTTCCTGGTCGCCAACGGCAAGGACGGTTGGACCGCCAGCGGGAACATGGCCGCCAACGGATACGGCGCGCACTCCCCCGGCGGGTACTCGCTGGCCGCCGTGCTCATCACGGAAGTGGTGCTCACATTCCTCTTCCTGCTGGTCATCCTCGGTTCGACCGATGACCGCGCCCCGAAAGGCTTCGCCGGCTTGTCCATCGGGCTCACACTGACCTTGATCCACCTGATCTCGATCCCGATCTCGAACACCTCGGTGAACCCGGCACGTTCCACCGCGGTCGCGTTCTTCAACGGTGACGGCGCCCCGGCACAGCTGTGGGCGTTCTGGGTGGCCCCGCTGGTGGGGGCCGCGCTCGCCGGGGTTGCCTACCCGCTGCTGTTCGGCACCGCCGAGGAACTCGCCGACCGTCCGGTGCGCGACGACGCACTGCCCGGTGGCAGCCCCGACGCCTGACTACGTCACCAGCGCGAGCGCGAACCCGTCCCAGCCCTTGACTCCGACGGTCTGGATGGCGGCGGTGTCGAGCCGGGGATGGCGGCCCATCATCTCCAGCATGTCGCGCACCGCGGCGGCCTGCAGATCATCGGCTTCGGGATGGAGAACCCGCCCATTGCGAATGATGTTGTCCACCACGATGACCGTGCCCGGGCGACCGAGTTCGATCGCCTTCTGCACGTACGCGACGTTGTTCTCCTTGTCGGCGTCGATGAACACCAGGTCGAAGTCGCCGGCCAGGCCGGGCAGGGTGTCCAGCGCCGCGCCGACGATGATCTGTACGCGGTCGGCGACGCCGGCGCGGGCCAGGTTCGCCGCCGCGATCTCGGCGTGCCGCGGTTCGTACTCGAGGGTGACGACGCTGCCCTCCGGCCCCACCGCACGGGCCAGACAGATGGTGCTGTAGCCGCCGAGAGTGCCGATCTCGAGGACGCGGCGCGCACCGGACATCCGGACCAGCAGGCCCAGCAACTGCGCACTCTGCGGCGACACCTCGATTGGCGGCAGGCCGGCGGCCGCGCTGTCGGCCAGTGCCGCGGCCAGCACCGGATCCTCGGGCAGGATCAGCTGATCGAGCATCTCGTCGACGTCTTGGGCGGTGGGGCTCACGCGGCTCACCGTAGCCGCACGCCGTGCTTGGCGTACAGCACCCGCAACACGTGGCCGGCCTCGGGCCCCATCACCGTCCCCGCCAACTCCACGAACGTGGCGGCGAACTCGGGGCCGTGCGGCGGGTCGATCGGGCTCAGGTGATGAGCGACCTCGTGCAACACCACGAGTTCACGCAGCGCCCACCGGGTGGTCTGCTCCGGTACCGCGATGACGCCCGCCCCGTCCCGGTTCTCGTAGTGCGCCGCCTTGGCGCCACGGCGGGGACGAACGGTCAGCGCCGCCGCCTGGACGGAAGGCAAGGCCAGCACCTGATCGACATAACGCTGTACGTCTTGGACGGACCCGAACCGGGCCTCGGGCGGCAAGGTCAGGGAGGTGCCGAAGAAGTCGATGGCACCGGACCCGTGTTCGGCCGCGCGGTCGAACAGGGTCCGGGCGAACTCCTCGGCGCCGTACACCTTGGAGCGTTGACTGTCGCGTGCGGTCACCGGTCCAACGGGGTGCGCGCGCCCGGCAGCTCCGCACTGTTGCCCAGCCGGGCCCGTTTACCCGCCCGGTCACCGGCTCGCCGCGCCGCCGACGAGTACCCGGCCGATGCCCGGGCGGCCCGCCAGGTGCCACGCGCCTGCGATGCGCCGCGGTAGAAGTCGTGCAGTTCGATCTCCTTGTTGCGCAGCGCAAGTGCGGTACCCGCCGAACGCTGCTGGTCTTTGATGATCTCCTGCTGCGCCTCTTCCCTGGCCTCGGCGAGCCGCTGCCCCACCCGGGCGCCGAACGCCAGCTGGAAGTTCAGCCGCGCGGTGATGGTGGGGGTGGGACGGTGCGCACCCGATGAGATGTAGGAATCCGAGGCGCGCACCATCTGCACCACCAGGCTGGCGTAGAGGGCATGGGTGGCGTCGATGTCCTCGGCGAACCCGTAGGCGTACACGAACGCCGAGTTTGATGCCACATCGCAGCGGACGTCGTTGGCCGAGGCGATCACCGCGAACAACTGCACATAGGTGCGCAGTCCCTTGGTCCCGGCCTCACCGATGGTGATGGTGCGTTGTGTCGGCGCTTGCGCCGCTTCACGTTTGGCGGTGTGCGAACGCGCCACCGCCAGGTCGATCGAGGTGGCGGTGGCCAGCCGTTGGGCGGCGGCCATGAAAGCCTCCGCCTCGTGTGCGTTGTCGGTGCCCTCGGCCTGCCGCAGCAGAGCCGCGATACGGGCGAGCATCTTGTCTTCACTCATGGTCGCGCTTGGTGCTCCGTCGTCATGACCGCAATGCTAGGGAACCAGTACGACTTTCCCGCGCGCGTGCCCGGTCTGCAGATACCGGTGCGCATCGGCCGCACGCTCCAGTGGGAACACCTTGTCCACCGACACTTTGAGCAGCCCGGCCGCCGCCAGTTTGATCAACTCCGGGCGCGACGCGTCGCGAATCTCCTGCCCACCGTCGGCCCCGGTGAGGACCGCGATACCCAATTCCCCGGCGCGGCCGAACCCGGCGATGGTGGCGATGCGGGACCTGTCGGTCACCAAATCCGTTGAGACATCGAGGGCTTCGTCGGTTCCCACCAGATCCAGGGCCACGGTCGGGGCGCCGAGCGCGCGCACCCGGTCGGCCAGACCGGCGCCGTACTCGACGGGTTGGGCACCGAGGCGGCGCAGCTGTTCGTGGCGGCCCGCACTGGCGGTGCCGATCACGGTGGCACCTCTGGCGACGGCCAATTGCACCGCCATCAGGCCCACCCCGCCGCCCGCGCCGTGGATCAGCACGGTGTCGTCGCTCCCCACATCGGTTTTCGTCAACAGGTGCCAGGCGGTGCCACCGGTCAGCAGCAGCCCCGCGGCCTCCTCGAAGCTCAGGGTGGCCGGTTTGTGGCCGACCTCGGTGACGTCGGCGACCACCTGGTCGGAGTATCCGCCGGTGATGTTGGTGGCGATCACCTCGTCGCCGACCTTCAACGGACCGGTGTAACCCGAGGACCGCCCCGAGGCCACCGCAACCACACCGGCGACCTCCATCCCGACCGGCAGCGGCAACCGGGCGGGGTCGTCGCCCATGTAGCCGCTGTAGAGCTTGTAGTCGACGGGGTTGGTGCCGGCGGCGCGGACGGTGATCAGCACCTGCTCCGGGGACGGTTGCGGCAGCTCGACATGCTGGACCTCCAGCACGTCGGGCCCGCCGTAGGCCTGTGCGAACACGGTGCGGGTCATGCGCTGCCCTCGACGAACTTGCCGAGCGCGTCGGTCAGCTGTGGGGAGAGCGGACCCCCGTTGGCGTAGTTGGCGACGTTGTCGGTGGGATCGTCACGCAGCACGTGGTTGACACCTTTCAGTTCGACCAGGGTCAGTTTGGTGTGCCGCAGCGCGTCGGCCAGCGGTTTCATATCGGCGCAGTCGGCCTGGCCGTCGGAGTCCGAGCAGGTGAGCAGCACCGGTGTGCCGTTGGGGATGCTCGCCGCCAGCGCCAACGGGTCGATGGCGTCCTGTTCGGCGACGGCTTTGACGTTGCCCGCGTTGAGAATCGCGCTCAACCCGTCCGGCAGCTGACCGGGCGGCAGAGTGCCGTCTCTACGCACCTGGTCGACGGCCCCGAGCCAGGCGGCCAGCACGCCGTCGGCCTGCTCCTTGGTCTTGCTGCCCGCCTCCAGTTGTGCGGCATTGTCGGCTTTGACGCGGTTGGTGATCAGGTCCAGATAGCGTCCGGTCAACGGCTGCAGCAGGGCCAGCGAACGCACCAGTGGCGCACCGGGATCCGTGGTGGTGGCCAGCGCCATCGCATGGGTGGTGCCCTCGCCGAGTCCGTAGACCGAGACCTTGGCCTTGTCGGTGGCCGGCTGTTCGGCCAGGTAACCGATGGCGGCCTTGGCGCCGGCGGTGTACACCGCGCTGCCCACGTCCTGCGGGCGCTCGGCGTAGGGACCCAGGCCGGTGGCTCCGGTGCCGATCTTGTCGTAGCGCAGCGACGCCACGCCGTGTTCGGACAGGTATTCGGCGAGCTGACGCATGTTGCCGACGGGACCTGCGACGCGGTTGTCGCCGTTGCGGTCGGTCTGCCCGCTCTCCGAGATCAGCAGCGCCGCCGGCCCCGGGGCGTCATCGGACAGATGCCGGTAGGTGCCGTGGATCGTCAGACCGTCCGCGTCGAACGTCACGTCCGTCTCGGTCCAGGTGCCGGCCTCGGCGCCCTCTTCCTGGGGGCCGGGAGGCTCCGAGGACGAGCAACCGGCGGTGAGCACCATGAGCAGTGAAAACAGGATGCCGGCAACCACTTTCACAGGCGTGCCTCGATCCATGCGATCACGTCGTCGAGCACTCGGTTACGCTCGGGTTCGTTGAACACCTCGTGGTACAGCTCGGGGTAGACCTTCAAATGCACATCCTCAGACGCTACGCATTCGACCAGGTGTTCGCTGCCCGAGGCCTGGATCAGCCGGTCCTGTCCACCGTGGACCACGAGCAGCGGCTTAGTGAAACCGTTCGCGCGCTTGGGCATGGTTTCCCCGACCAGCAGTAGCGCCCGGGCCACCCCGGCCGGGACCTTGCCCTGGTGCACCAGGGGGTCGGCCCGGTACGCGGCGACCACCTCGGGGTCACGCGATACCGCGGTGGCGTCGAGTTCCTGCACCGGCACACCCGGCAACACGGCGCCGACGGTCTTGCCGAGCCTTGCCAGCGCCGGGGAGACCGCGGCCTGTGCGGCGATGGCGGGGCCGGACAGGACCATCAGGTCGTAATCGGCGGGGTGCTCGGTGCCGTAGGCGAAGACGATCGCGCCGCCCATACTGTGCCCGAGGACGATCTTCGGCAGGTCAGGATGTTCCTTGTCCGCGATACCGACAAGGGTGGCGAAGTCGGCGGTGTACTCGCCCATGTCTTTGAGGTAGACGCGTTTGCCACCGGAGCGGCCGTGCCCGCGGTGGTCCAGCGCGTAGGTGAGGAATCCGGCGTCGCCGAACCGCTGGGTCACGTGGTCATAGCGGCGGGCGTGTTCGCCGAAGCCGTGCGCCAGCACGATGACGGCCCGAGGTTCGGTGTCGGGAGTCCAGGTGTCGTAGACGATCTTGATCTCGCGTCCGCCACCTCGACTGCCGGTGAACGTGCGCTCCGTCCGGGTGGAAACCATCTGGGCAGAGTAACCGCGCAACTCCCCTGGAATTGTCGGACCTACTGAGTAAGGTCGAGGCGGTGAGCGTCCTCGCGCATCAACTGGAACAAGACCGACCGGAACAAGAAGGCCGAGATGCGTTCCTGGCGGACGCGCAGCGGTACCGCCGCGAGCTGCTGGCGCACTGTTACCGGATGACCGGTTCCCTGCATGATTCCGAAGACCTGGTGCAGGAAACCTATCTGCGGGCGTGGAAGGCCTACGACAAATTCGAGGGCAAGTCCTCGGTCCGCACGTGGCTGCATCGCATCGCCACCAACACCTGCCTCACCGCGCTCGAAGGCCGGCAGCGCAGGCCCCTGCCCACCGGGCTGGGTGGGCCCGCCTCCGAGCCCACCGATGAACTCAACGTCCGCACCGAGGTGCCGTGGCTGGAACCGCTGCCCGACGTCAGCGGTGAAGACCCGACCGACCCTTCGGTGATCGTCGGTTCCCGGGAGTCGGTGAGGCTGGCGTTCGTCGCCGCACTCCAGCACCTGTCACCCCGTCAACGTGCGGTTCTGGTCATGCGTGAGGTGCTGCAGTGGAAAGCGGCGGAGGTGGCCACCGCGCTGGACACCAGCACCGCCGCGGTCAACAGCCTGCTGCAGCGCGCCCGCGCCCAGCTCGACGAGATCGGGCCCAGCCAGGACGACACCATCGCCCCGCCGGAATCTCCGGAAGCCAAGGACCTGCTGGACCGCTACATCGACGCGTTCCAGTCCTATGACATGGACAAGCTGGTGAAGCTGTTCACCGAGGACGCGGTGTGGGAGATGCCGCCGTTCGACAGCTGGTATGTCGGACCCGAGGCCATCGTGGCGTTGTCGCGGGACAAATGCCCCGCCGAGAAGGCCGGCGACATGGTGCTGCTTCCCACCACCGCCAACGGTCAGCCGGCCGCGGCCATGTACATGCGCAACGGCGACAAGCACCTGCCCTTCCAGCTGCACGTCCTCGACATGAAGCCCGGCGGGGTGTCCCACGTCGTGGCGTTCCTGGACACCTCGGTGTTCCCGAAGTTCGGGCTGCCGGAAAGCCTGTAGCCGTCCGCACGCCCAGCGTGGACTTAAGCCACGCCTAGGCCCCCAAAGCGTGACACAAATCCACACTCGCGAGTCACTACGGCCCAAGCACGATCCACGAGTAGCGGGCAGTGATCCCACTGCCGTCCACCCAGGGGCAGCCATTGGCGCGCAGCGCGTCACACCCCCGCCTCACGACCAACCATGGACGGTTGCGCAACATGTCAGCGCCGACATGCACTATGCGCCAACCGAATCGGCGAGTTCGACGTTCCTGTCGATGTCATGGGCGCGCTGCCTGGGGTCTGTCCAATGTTGCTCGCCGTCATACTCGACACCAACTTTGCAGTCTTCCCATCCCATGTCGATCCTGGCGAACGGATAGCCGCCCGCGTCACGCACGTTGATCTGCGTCTGCGGTCGCGGAAATCCGGACTCCACCAGCAGGAGCCTGGTTTTGGTCTCCTGCGGCGATTCCGCACCGCCGTCCATGAGTCCGAGCACCTGCCGCAGTTGCACCGCGCCCCGAACGCCTGGACGACGAGCTGCCAGCGCGCCGATCTCGGCCGAGGTCACGCCCGTGGCCCTGGCCAGTGCATCCAGCTGAATGACCGCCTCGGCGAGTTTCGGGCGGTGACGGCCGATATCGAACCCGGTGCGTGCGGGTGTCGTCACTGACATACCCCGCACGGTCATGAATTCGTCGTCGGCAAGTACCACTCGGTGCGCTCGGATCCCGCTGGCACACGCCTGCGCGCGCACCAGTTCTGCCGGCAGTCGGGCATCCAGCCAGCGCGCGCCCATCACCGCGGCCGCAGACACGCCCGCCACGGTCGCCGACCGCCCGGAGAACAACCAGGCTGCTTTGGCCTTGGCAAGCGGGGTGACGTCGTAACCGATCGGTATGTAGACGTTGCGGTGCATCTTCACGTATCTGCTTCGCAGAGTCCGCCTGGTGACCAGTCCGGCGGCGATGGCTTCGGTACCGAGGAACGGTTCGGTGAGGTTCATGCCCGGGACGCTCCCGGCGACCACTGACGCGATTGTTGACCTCAGCGACCCCGGGAGCCCGGCCCCGTGAATCAAGTCGACACTCGGGACAACGGCTATCGGCTACACCACGTAGTAGCCGGTTTTTGCACGTCATAGTGGTTATCCGCCTGCATCACTGGAACACGTTCCAGAAACGTGATTAAGATCTCCCACCATGAAGACCAAGGGCGCACTGCTGTGGGAGCTGAACACCCCGTTCCGCATCGACGAGATCGAGCTCGGCGATCCGGTCGACGATGAGGTGCAGATCCGGATGCACGCCGCCGGCATGTGCCATTCCGACTACCACCTGACCACCGGCGCGACCCCGATCGGGCTGCCCGCGCTCGGCGGACACGAGGGTGCCGGTGTCATCACCAAGGTGGGCAGGAACGTGAAAGGCCTGGAAGAGGGCGACCATGTCATCCTCGCGTTCATCCCGGCGTGTGGCGAGTGCCCGCCGTGCCTGAAGGGCTTCCGCTCACTGTGCGACCGGGGTGCACTGCTGCTGGGCGGTAAGGCGATCGCCGACGGCACCTCACGCGTGCACGCCGGCGACCGCGAGGTGTCCCCGATGAATCTGCTGGGCACCTTCGCTCCGTACATGACGGTGCACAAGGACTCGGTGGTCAAGATCGACAACGACATCCCGTTCGAGACCGCCGCGATCATGGGCTGCGCGCTACCCACCGGCTTCGGGTCGGCCACCAATGTCGCCGAGGTGCAACCCGGCGAGTCGGTGATCATCGTCGGTGTCGGCGGGATCGGCATGAGCGCACTTCAGGGCGCGGTCATCTCGGGAGCCCGACACGTCATCGCCATCGACCCGGTGGAGTACAAGCGCGACCAGGCCATCAAGTTCGGCGCCACGCACGTCTACCCCACCATGGCCGAGGCCATCGTTCCTGTCATGGAGCTCACTCACGGCATCATGGCGCAGAAGACCATCATCGCCGTCGGCGAGATCCGCGGCGACATGATCGAAGAGGCCATGACGCTGACGGCCAAGACCGGCACCTGCGTGGTGACGGGCATGGGCTCGATGTTCGATGCCGACGTCAAGCTCAACCTGTTCCTGTTCACCATGTTGCAGAAGACGTTGAAAGGCAACATCTTCGGCGGAGGCAGCAGCCACATCGAGACCCCGCGGCTGATCGGTCTCTACAAGTCCGGCCTACTGAAGGTCGACGAGATGGTCACCACGACCTATCGCCTCGAAGACATCAACCAGGGTTATCAGGACATGCTGGACGGCAAGAACATTCGCGGCGTCATCACGTTCGACGAGTCAGATTGGTGACAGCCGCGCCGAACACCCGCTCCAGCACCGCCAGCTCCTCGGCATCAACGCCGTCGAACATCACCGAACGCACCAGTTCGGCGTGACCCGGGGCCGCCGCGCGCAGCGCCGCGCGACCGGCGGGGGTCAGGGACACGGTGGCGCCGCGGCGGTCGTCCTCGCTGCCGCGGCGCTCGACGAGCCCACGCTCGCGCATCCGCCGCAGCTGATGTGAGAGCCGGCTCTGCTCCCAGGCGACGGACTCGCCGAGCTCGAACACCCGCAGCGGACCCCGTTCGGACAAGGCCACCAAGACGTCATAATCGCCCAGCGAGATGCCGCAGTCGGCCTGCAGCTGTCGGTTCATCGCCAGCTGCAGGCCGCTGACCACGGCCAGATACGCCCGCCACACCCGCTGCTGCTCCGCCGACAACCACATGACCGCAGCCTAGCGGAATACATGACGTGTCATCTATGTTGTCCGCTTCAGCGTCGGCATTTAGGCTGGCGAACACCTCACGAGGAGTGCTGATGACCACTGCCGCCACCGTTGACATCCGTCGCGCCGACGATCGCGCGAAGACGAAGATCGCCTGGCTCGACTCCAAGCACTCGTTCTCGTTCGGCCATCACTACGATCCGGGCAACACTCATCACGGGCTGCTGCTGGTGAACAACGACGATATCGTCAAGCCGGGCACCGGTTTTGACACCCACCCCCACCGCGACATGGAGATCGTGACGTGGGTGATGCGCGGATCACTGGTACACCAGGATTCCACCGGGCACTCGGGAGTCATCTATCCCGGCCTGGCACAGCGGATGTCAGCGGGCAAGGGCATCCTGCACTCCGAGAAGAACGATTCCTGGCGCCTCACCGGCGCCGAAAGCCATAGCGAGCCGGTGCATTTCGTGCAGATGTGGGTGGTTCCCGACGAGTCCGGGATCACGCCGGGCTACCAGCAGCTCGAGATCGACGACGAGTTGATGCGCGGCAACCTGGTGACCATCGCCTCGGGTATGCCCGAGCACCAAGGCGAGACGGCCATCAGCATTCGCAACAAGTACGCCGCGCTGCACGGTGCGCGCCTGCAGGCCGGCGAGACCGTCGAGCTGCCGGAGGCGCCGTACCTGCACCTGTTCGTGCCCCGCGGCGAAGTCACCCTCGAAGGTGCCGGCGCCCTGCACGAAGGCGACGCCGTTCGCTTCACCGCCTCCGGTGGCCAACGGGTCACCGCCACAGGACCCGCCGAGATCCTTGTTTGGGAGATGCATGCCGGAATTGCCGGTTAGAACAGCAGCAGTCAGCATGGCCGCGACCTTCTTGGTCGCGGCCTGCTCGGCGTCCACGTCGACAAACACCGCCACCAGCACCGAATCCAGCACCAGCCACGCGGCGCCGTCACCTTCGACCACGCCGCCGGCCGCCGCTCTGGCCGAGGTCACCGTCGAGGTCCCCGATGAGCTGGGCCAGGCCCCGTTCGACGAACCCCGCCGGGCTTTGATCCCGGAAGGGTGGACGATGTCGGTGTGGGCCAGGGTGCCCGAAGCGCGCCTGGCCCAGTGGATGCCCGACGACACGCTGCTGATCTCGGTGCCCGCCACCGGCGAGGTCCTCAAGCTCACCCCGAACGGAGAAACCGCAGAGTCGAGCGTGCTGCTCGACGGTCTGGAGCAGCCGCACGGCTTGGCGTTCCGGCAGGACACGTTGTATGTCGCCGAGAGCGATCAGGTCAGCGCCTACACCTACCGCGACGGCCAGGCCGTCGACCCGCGCGTCATCGCGCCCGGCCTGCCCGATGCCAAGAGTGCCGACCTGCGCGGCAGGTACTCACACGCGCTCAAGAGTGTGGCGCTGGGCCCGGACGGGTCGGTCTACTTCTCGATCGGTTCCACCGGCAACATCTCCGCCGAGGACCGCGACGCCACGCCGCCGCGGGCCAGCGTGATGCGGGTGCCGCCGGGCGGCGGGCCCGCCGAACCGTTCGCCACCGGCGTGCGCAACGGCACGGGTCTGGCGATCGCACCGGACGGTTCACTGTGGACCGCCAACAACGGGCGCGACAACATCGCCCGCCCCAGCGACGGCCAGGTGGTGCCGGAGTTCGTCAGCGACAACCCGCCCGAGCAACTGGCCAAGCTCACCGCGGGCCGTGAGCTCGGCTGGCCGTACTGCAATCCCGAGGGCGGGCCGGCTGACATGCCGATGGTCAACGACGTGCAGACCAATCCCGATGGCACACTGCTGGATTGCGCGGCGCTGCCGCCGATCGAGCAGAGCTTCCCGGCGCACTCGGCGCCGTTGGGCCTTGCCTTCACCGACAACACGCTGCCCGCCCCGTATGTCAGCGGAGCGCTCGTGGGCGTACACGGCTCCTGGAACGCCACACCGCCGCGCCAACCGGAGGTGTCGTTCTTCCCCTGGCAGGGCGGTGGTCTCGGCGATCAGCAGACGCTGGTCGGTGGATTCCAGGCCGACGACGGGTCCCGCTGGGGCCGGCCCGTCGCCGCCGTCGCCGGACCCGACGGCGCGGTGTACATCACCGACGACGACGCGGGCGCGATCTACCGTCTTGCGCCGCCGGGGCGCTAGTTCTGCAGTTTGAGGCCTTTCGCAGTGTCGGAATGGATTTCGGACGCAGTGAGCTTGCCGTCGGAGTTGAACGTCAGCACCTGAGCCCACCGAGCGGTGGCACTCCCCTTGTCGTTCTCGACCTCGGTGGTACCGAGGACCACCACGCGGTCGCCGGCGTCGATGAACTCGTTGGCCTGCACCTCGAAGCGGCGCCACTTCTCGCCGATGGCCATGAACATGGCCATCACCTCGTCGACGCCGCGCTGCTCGCCGCCGGGTTGGATCTCCTCGGAACTCCACCACACCACATCGGGTGTCATCGTGTCTTTGAGCGCGGCCAGGTCACCGGTACGGAAGGCTTGGTACGCAGCCTTGGCGATATCGACATTCGACATTGAACTCTCCTTCGCTTCACAGACGTGACCCACCGAGTCTTCTCGCCCTGCAATCCGGCGACTGGGGTAGTGCACTACCCCACCGGCCGGCGTGTTCAGCAAACTCGATAGGCCCCAACGTGATTCACGTGAAACCAACCCGTTTCATGCCTGTTATCAAAGTTGACAGTGTGGTTGCTGTGGTTATTGTGATGTTTGTCGTATCGCCTCGTGTGCGCCGGAAGGGCAATCGTGAGAACCGCTATCGCCGCCGCCCGGCGCGCCGCTGCCATCACCGCCGCCGTGCTGCTCAGCGCAACAGTGACCGTCACCTCGGGTCAGCCCGTCGCCCGAGCCAGTGGCAAAGACGCACTCGCGCAGGCCATCGCCAACACCCGCGGCGCGTATCTTGTCTACAACTTCGGCGGCGGACACCCGGCACCCATGCTCAACGCGGCCGGGAACTGGTACGAGATGGACAACGGTGGCCACCTGATGATCATCAAGGCCGCCTCCCAGCGACTGACGCCGCGCCTGCTGGTGGATTCGCACTCCGGCTATCAAGCGCGGTGCGAGCGCACACCGGGCGCCCGTACCGGCGAGGGCCTGTGGCAGGCCGCGGAGATCTACACCCCCGTCGCCGCCTGGCAGGCGCTGGGGCAACCCACCATCGCCGTCAACGCGAACTTCTTCGACGTACGCAGCCAGGCCGGCGGTTCGTGGAAGAACACCGGCTGCAGTTCACCGCTGGGCACCTACGTCGACAACACCCGTGGGCAAGGCAAAGCCAACATGGCGGTCACAGGCACCATCCCCTACGCCGGCAAGCAAGGACTGTCCAACGGCAACGAGACCTGGACGGCGCTGTCGACGATGATCCTGCCGGTGGGCGGCGCCCCATTCATGGTGTCGCCCAACTCAACTGATGACTACGACGCAGCTGGGCCGGTCATCCAGAAGATGATCGACGAGGGCAGCCGGTTCGTGGCGGTCGCCGGGATCGGCCTGTTGGCCCCCGGGGACACCGGACAGCTCAACGATCCGGGGCCCTCGGCGGCGCGCACCGCGATCGCGTACTCCAAGACCAAAGACGAGATGTACGTCTTCCAGGGCGGCAGCTACACCCCCGATCAGATCCAGGACCTCTTCCGCGCCTTGGGCAGTGACACCGCCCTGCTCCTCGACGGCGGCGGTTCCTCGTCGATCGTGCTGCGCCGAGACACCGGCGGCATGTGGGCCGGGGCCGGCGCGCCCCGCGGGTCCTGCGACACCTATGAGGTGTTGTGCGACTCCCGCGAGCGTGCGCTCCCGAGTTGGTTGGCCTTCAACTGATGTCGAGCACCGAGGTGGCGGCCGTGGCCACCTGACCGCGGTAGCCGCCACCGAACAGCACCACGTGCGCCAGGAGCGGATACAGCTGGTGCAATCCGGTCCGGTCACGCCAGCCGGGGGTCAGCGGATGCACCGCCTGGTATCCCTGCACGATCATGTCCAGATACGGGCAGCCGAACAGCGCCAGCATCGCCATGTCTGTCTCGCGATGACCACCGTGCGCCGCGGGATCGATCAACACCACTCCGCGCGCAGACCACATCACGTTGCCGCTCCACAGGTCTCCGTGGATCCGGGCCGGCGCGTCGGCGTCATCGAAGTCACCGGCGCTGCAACGCCTGATCACCCTCTTGACGTCACGGACGATGTCCTGGCGCAACTGCGGTCGAGCCTGTTCGAGCATGGGCCGCAGGCGCTCGTCGGCGTAGAACGCGCCCCAGCTGTCGTGACCGGTGAAACTCATCGCCAGCGGTCTGCCCAGCGGCCCGAAGAATCCCGGGCCGTTCCAGCCGCCCGGCGGCGCCCCGAACACGTCGGCGCCGGCATCGTGGGTACGGGCCAGCCGGGCGCCGAACTCCCGGGCGGCCAACTCAGACGGGCCGACAGAATCGACGTGCTCGAGAGTGAGGCTCTGTTGGTCGTGCGCCAGTACCTGCGCGCACCTGGCACCTCCGGGCGCAGCCGAAAGCCATTGCAAGCCGGCGGCTTCGCAAGCAAAGAACTCCGGTGGGGCGTCTGGGTCACGCTTGACGAACGTCCGCACAGTGTCCGAGTATCCCGTGCCCCCGGCGCTCAGGCCGCCGCCGGCGAACTCGACTCGCTCTCCGACTCGGACTTGTCCGGCTTGTCGGTGTCGGTGTCGGTGTCGGTGTCCGGTTCAGCGCCGGCCTGCTCCGTGAGAGTTTCGTCCGTCGAATCGTCTTTGTCTTCGCCACGGGCGGCCCGCCGGATGTCGTAGCGCCCCTTCTTCGCGATGTCGTCCAGCGACTTCAGCGCCCCACGAACCGAGGTGTCCACCTGCTCGAGTGCGTCGTCTGCCGCCTTCTCGGTGCGCTCGGCGGCTTCGATCACCGAGGCGTCGAGTTGAGTGCGGGCGTCGTCAGCGGCGTCCTGCGGCGTGTCGGCTTCCTCGACGTCGCTGTCCTGCAGTGTGGAGTCCTCGGCTGTCTCCTGTTCCTGCGTGGCTGCGGCCACAGCCTCGACGTCGGGGGCAGCAGGCAGCACGCTCTGAGCGGGGCCGCCGTTGATCAAGCCCTCGATGATGTTCACCAGGGTGCGCAGCGGGTTGTCCACCGGCGTCGAGCTGATGATGCCGTCCTGCCAGGCCTGCTGGATCCCGGTGAGCAACGCTTGGAAGACGTCACCCGGGACGCGACCCCAGTCGATGTTCGACGGCAGTGTCCCGAACGGAGTGATGACGTCGGCCTGGTCGAGGGTGCGTTCGTAGCCGTTGTCCTGATCGACGTCGGTGAAGCCGAGATTGGTCAGGATCTTCAGCGCCGGTTCCAGCGCGGTGGCAAGCGGATTGTTGAAGTTCAGGCCCGTCACCAGGTTCAGGAAGTCCACCGGCAGCCGGATGGGCTCCAGCAGCGGCAGGCTGTCGGCGGGCAGCGTCAGGTAGAGGTTCAGCGCCAGCGGATCACCGGCGGCGACGGCCGCCAGCGCCGCGGCGAGCTGCGGCGATGCCTGGTCGGTGAGCGCGTCGACAATGCCGTTGACTGTGAGTCCGCGCAGAATGTACGTCGGAAACACCGCTGCGGCACCGGCATTGAGTATCGATACCGGGTTGAACCACGACGGGAAATCCGACAGGGGGTCGTACTGGACGGTGGCGTCGACCTTGACCGGGATCAGGTTCGCCCCACCGATGGCCAGGCCTGCCAGTTGCAGCAACGGCGGTGTGTCAGGGTGGTAGCTGTTGGTCACCTCCGTGTCGGGGGTGACGGTGTTGATTCCGGCCAGCGCCGCAAGGGGATAGAGCCGGGCGAACAGCCCACCGTTGGCCCGGCCCGGATTGCGCAGGAGGATCAGCGGCAGAACCGTGACGCTGCCCGCCAGCGGAGTGCTCGAGCCGTCGTACTGGGCCCCGCCGGGCTGGAACGGCAATTGCGCGACGACCTGCGGATAGGCCATCCCCGCGGCGAAGGCACCCAGCCCGAACCCCGCCACCACGGGGATGCGGAGGTCGACCAGGCTGGCTCCACCGACGGTGGCCAACGCGAGTTGCAAGGGGGTGAGCAGCGCGAGTCGCTGCGCGAAGCTGAGGCTGGTGTTGGCCTGGATTCCGCTGATCAGGGATTGAAGGATGGTGGACGCGCCGACGTCGAGGTAGGGGGTGCCGTTGATCTCGTCGGCCACCGAGTTCGGATAGCCGGGCACCCAGCCCAGGTCGACACCCAGGAACTTCAGCAGGCTGAAAGGCGGCCCGGCGGTGATGATCTCGAGGCCTGGAGCGGCTGCGCCGGCGAGGTTCAGGGGATCGCTGAGGTTGAGCCCGATCAACTGGGTGAGCTTGAGCGCGTTGTCGATCTGCGCTCCGGCCAGGAACGCGCCCACCACGGGCACGCCGCTGAGATCGACCGGGATTCCAGCCAGCAGCTGCGTCACGGCGGTGCCCAACGCGTTGTTGACGATCTCCTCCGGGTCATAGCCCAGCGCCCGCAACAGTCCGGAAAGGTTGACGTTGTCGAGGACGAGCCGTTCGAACGCTGCGGCCACCTCTTGGAAGCCGTTGTAGGCACCTGCTCCGATGCCGAAGGTGAGGTCAGGGATGGACGCCGGATCCGGCGCTCCGGGGGCCAGCTCCATCGGCGGGAGCCCCGGCCCGGCGGGGGTGGCCGCCAACGCCACAGGTACCTGGTCCGGTGCACCGATCAGGGCTGTCGCGAAACCGCCGACCAGGGCGGCATTGGGCACCGCCCTGGCGAGGTTCACGTGGTTGTCAGCGTTTGCCTGGGGAGGCGGGGCAGCGGTCATGGTCATGGCGGTCACCGTTGCGGTGGCCGCTCCTACGGTGGCGATCTTCTTTCCTGCACGGCTGCGCTTGCGGTGCTTGGACGCCATATGACCAGTCCCTTCGAAGGTTCTCAGCCTGTTCTCAGGGACCGTAACATTGCTGTGACCATTGGGGAAGCAATTGCTGCACATCAGGTGCAGCAGTGACGCCTCCCTATTTGTTGCATCAGTCAATTAGCTGAAGCTGCCGCCTTCACGGCTGTGCGAGGGCCTTGCGGACCAGGACGTCGGAAACCCTGGTGGGCAACGCGTTGATGGCGGCCATCTGGAGCCTTGGCCCCCACCCCAGGGTGTATCGGGCCCGTGGGCGCCGATGGGTCAACGCGGCCTCGACGACCTCGGCCACGTTCTCCGCGGGGACAGCCATTCTTCGCGACGCCGGGATCATCTTGCGAAATCCCGCAATGTGTTTCGCGTACAGCACCCGCTGGCCGGGCGTCATACCCGCCTCCATGTCATCGGCAGTCCGCTCGGCGTCGTCCCACATATCCGTTGCGGTTTGCGCCGGTTCGACGATGCTCACCCGAATATGCCACGGCCGCAACTCCATCCGCAATGCGTCGGCGGCGGCCTCCAACGCGAATTTCGAGGCGCAGTACGGACCCAGCATCGGCGTGGCGATCTGGCCATTAACACTGGAAATGAACACAATTCGGCCACCGGAGGCGCGCAGTCGCGGCAACACGGCCTGCGTCACCGCGATCTGCCCCACCACGTTGACATCGAGTTGGCGCCGCAACTCGGCGATCTCGACGGCCTCCAATGGGGCGCCCACGACAACGCCGGCATTGTTCACCACCGCATCGAGCCGTTCCGGCAGCTGCTCACCGAGGGCCGCGATCTGCGCGGCGTCGGTGACATCGAGTCGAATCGCCTTCACACCGGGCGTCGACCCGAGCGTCGCGGCATCCTCGGGCCGGCGCACTCCGGCGATGACCTGCCAGCCGCGTCCGGCCAGATACTCGGCGGTGGCCCTGCCGATTCCGCGACTCGCCCCGGTGACCAGAACAGTGGACATCCTTCGACCCTAACGCCGGGGTGTGTCCGCGGGCCGCGATCTCAGCGCCGGCGGACCGAACCGGAAGATCAGCAACCCCGCACCCACCACCACACAAGGTGGTTGATTGTCAGACACCGGGGAAGCCGGGATCTTTCTGGCCAATGGCCCGATACCAGCCTCTCCCCGGTGTCCGCCCCCGAACTCAGGTGGGGCATCACTGCCCGAGTCCTGCTCACTGCGGCGGGGAGGTACGAGCGCCCCGACACGTCGCACCCCGCCCCGCTCACAGCTTGCGGTAAGAAATGTACACGAGCGTGACCAGATTTATTGACGTTTCAGCAAGGCAGTTCCGCGCCGCGCGGTCAGAGCTGCGGCGTGAGATCCAGGGATGTGACGGTGTTCATGCTGGTCACAAGCCATCTCGAGGCATCCCGCTCCATCGTCAGCCGATAGGACAGATACCGCAAAGACGGGATGTCCTTCGACAGCGGACTGGTGGCGGTCGAATTCGTGTAGACGATCGCGGTGGCTTCGGCGCCGTTCACCGACTCGACGGCCGCGCCCACCACCTGCGTGCTGTTGCTGACCTGCGCTTGTTTGTTGGTCGGGGCAATCGCATCGACGTACTTGCGGTACTGCGCCTCGAAGTCACCGCCGAGGAAACGCGCCGACCGGTCGGCCAGCGTCTCCATGTTGTCCGGCGTGTAGGTCCACAACGTCGTGATCGCCTCCGCCGCGGTGCGTGCGATGTCCAGTTTGGTGTCCACCAACGCGCGTTCCACCAAGTACGGCTGCACGGTGGCTCCGGCGAAAGCGCCCGCTCCGACGAACAGGGCAGCGGCTGCCGCCACCGCCGCGGGCGCCCAGCGCGGTGCGCGACGGCGCTGCGCGAACACCACCGCCGGTTCCTCTGCACCTTCCGTAGCTTCGACCTCCGCGACATCGGTTGCGGCATCGTCATTTTCGTCGTCGGCGGGAGTTTCGGCCGCCGCCTCCCCCGGTTCGGGACGCACCTCACGTCTGGCCTTGCCCACCGGCATCCGGTGCCGACGCCGGGACTGCCCCAGCTCATCGGCCGCTCGTCCCTCGCGACCTCGACTGGCGCCGTCTCCTTCTGGCCCCAGCTCATCGGCCGCTCGTCCCTCGCGACCTCGACTGGGGCCGTCCCCTTCTGGCCCCAGCTCATCGGCCGCTCGTCCCTCGCGACCTCGACTGGCGCCGTCGGTCAGATCACCTGCAGTAGATTGCTGATCTTCCACTGGTCTCCTTCCTGAACCGCGGTCGCCACCCACCGGGAGCCATCTTCGAACGTCCTGCCGTCCGGATAGGTGGTGACGGTTTCGGTGGCCACCAGGACGTCGGCGCTTCCGTCGTCATTCCAGCGCTCGACACCCGCGTCCACAACGGTGCCCTGCGTGGGTTCGAGTTGGGCCACCTGAACCAGGATCTCGTTGATCCGTTCCCGGTAACTCTGGGCCAGTGGGCCGGTGGCCTGCGCCAGCACCTGATCGGCATAGTCGTTGGCGCGCAACGGGTCCGGGGAGGTGTACTGCGTCATGAATGACCGCACATAACTGATCACCGCCACATCCTTGACCGCGGCCCGCCGATGCTGTTCGTGGGTGATCAGCAGCACGGTACTCACCGCGAGCGCGGCGATCAGGACCACCGACGCCGCAGCCACCAGGGCCGGCAGGCCGATGCGGCGACGCCGCGGTGGTGCCAGCTCGGCGAACGCCTCCGCCGCCGTCGGTTCGATCCTGCGTCGCGGGCTCACTGCGGTGCCCCCGCCGTGTTCGGGCTGGCCAGCACGGACAGCCCGGCCACCCGCCACTGGCCGCCGGACTTCTCGAAATCGGCGCGCACGGTCGCGGTGATGAACCGTTGGTCGGGCGGGGCGCCGCGCTGGCCTTGCAACGCCAGCAGCATCGTGCCGCGGTCAGCGGTGTTGGTCAGTACGGCGCTGTTGGCGGTCCAGTATTCGTTGGCCACCGCCCCCGACTGGGAGATCGTGTTCTGCTGGGCGAGTAACTGTTCGCGGTAGCCATCGGTGACCAGCCCCCTGGCGCGCTCGAAATCGGCTTGTAGCGTGGGTACGTCGTAGCTCAGCATGCCCTCGACAAGGTCGGGTCCCTGAACGGCCAGCTGTTCGCGCGCTTGGGCTACCCGCAGATCCGCTTGATACACCACCACATAACTCAGCGCCGCCGCGGCGACCGCCACCACCGCGGCACCCGAGACGACGTAACCGGTGAGCCGGCGCGCCTTCTCGGGGCGTTCTGCCATCCGGTGCACTTCGGTACCGACGAGAACATCGGCCAGCGTGCGTTTCCGCGCATCCCACAGCGGCCAGAGCCAACCGACGAAGGCGGTGGCGGTGTCGACCAGGTGGGCCAGGTCGCGCAGGAGCAGCCGCCACGGTCCTGGCACGGCGGCACCAGTCGAGGTCGCGAGGGACGAGCGGCCGATGAGCTGGGTCCCAGAACGCGCGGACGCGTCGCGGCGCACCACCCGCAGGCCGAACAGCGCCCGGCCCAGGCTCCACCCGGTGAGCGCCGGCAGCAGTAGACGGTTCACCGCGACCGCGAGCACCACCAGACCCGCGGCCACCACACACAGCCACCACAGCCAGCTGCGCTGTGCGGTCGACCAGGCCACCAACACCAGCGTCGCCACCGTCAGCGCGCCGACGAACACGTCGACGCCGAACGCGCCGGCACGCGCGCCCCAGCTCGCGGGCACGATGTCCGGGCCGGTGGCGGTGTCTGCGGTGGTGTCGTCGTCGAGCACAGCGGTCACGTGGTCACCTGGTCGAGGCGGGCGATCTTGTACGTCCCGTTGTCGGGCGCCATCAGGACCCGCAAGCGGTAGCCGGTTTCCTGTTGCTGCACTTCGGTATTCGACAGTTTGACCCGCAGGGCCACCAGCACATCCATCGACCCGTCACCGTTGTGCCGTTCCACCGCGGCCTGCATGTCGGTGACCTCCACCTGGGCGTTGGCGGCCTGGTACGCCTCGACCAGCACACCGCTGTACAGGGTGGCCTGGGCGCTGTAATCGCCGGTGGCGCAATCGAGGATCTTCTGCTGGCTCTCGGCCATCGCAGCGACGTTCGGCGCCTGGGTGGCCGCCACGCAGTCCTTGGCCGCCTGAGTGGCCTGCGCCTCGGCGCGGGTCAGCGACTCCGCGTCCTGGTTGGAACGTAAAGCGAAGTAGCCGCCGGTGGCCAGCGCCGCGGCGAGAACCACCAGGGTGGCGCACACGCCGACGAACCATCCCCGGCCGGCCAGCCGGGTCACCCCGGGTCCCTCGGCTGGTTGCTGCTCGGGGACCGCGGGCTGTGGGGCGTCGTCGTCTTCTGCGGGGACGTCGTCGGAATTCAGCCGGCCGGGGCCAGCATCTCCTTCCATCCCTCTTCTCCTGTGTTCGTCGAGTTGCTCACGGAGTACTTGACCCCGTCGGGTCCCACCACCTCGCCGGCCTGCGGGTTGTATATCGCCGAGGTCGGTGCCCCGCTGTTCGGTGACGGAGTGTAGATGCAGGGGTTGGGCTGCTGCCCACTGCACTGCACGCTACCGCTGCCCGGCGGGGTCAACGGATCACTGACGATCGGTGGAGGTGGTGGCAGCATGTCGGCGGGCAGCGGGTTCATCCCGTTGTTGATCGACGGCGCCGGGATCACCCGTCCCGGGTTCACCGGCTGATCACACCGCGCGCCCGGTGCGGGGCAGTTCAGCAGCTGGTTCGGATCGCCGTACCAGGGGTTGGACCCCAACGGCACGTACGGTTCCTCGCTGCGGCATTCCCGGGGCGTGGCGGCCGTCTTACCCGGCACGTCCGCGCACGGGTAGTTGCGGGCGCCGCGGACCACGTTGGACGGGGTGTCCTTCGGGATCTTGCAGTACGTCCCGCTGGGCAACGGCGCGGTGGTGGTATCGGCCGGCGAGCGCCATTCGCTGGCGGGCAGGAAGCCGGTCAGGCACGGCGGCGGCTGGTTGATCGTGAGGCTGAAGTTCAGCGCGGCGGCGTTCTCGAACGGCGCGGCCACCGCCTGGGCCACGGAAGCACCCTGCGGCAGGATCACCAGCGTCTGCTCGAGCCCCTTGTTGTAGCGCTTGAGCATGTCCAGCACGATCGCCAAGTTGGCCAGCGTCTGCGGAAGCGCTTCCTGCACGTCACTGAACACGGCCGTCACCTGGTCGGCGGTCGGCGCGGCCTTCGACAGCCCGCTGCGTATCGCCTGATCCTGCTGCGCGGTCTGCGCGGCGATGCTGTTCAGGTTCGACGCCCACTGCCGGATCGCGTCACCGGAGTTGACCTGGCTGTCGATGATCGGCGCGGAGTTGTCGATGATCGCATTGATGTCGCCGATGTTGGCGTCGAAGTCCGTCACGATCGCCTGCGTGCCGTCGACGAGACGTTGCAGCGCCGGCCCCAGTCCCCCGACGGCCATCGCGGTCTCGTCCAGCAGCCCCGAGATCTTCTCCTTCGGCAGCACCGCCAGGCCGCGGTCAGCGGCATCCAGGGCGGGGCCGATCTCCCGCGGGACAGTACCGGTGGTGATGGTCTGGCCGGGCGAGAAGAACTGTCCCGCATTGCCTTCCGACACCAGATCCAGGTACTGCTCACCGATCGCCGACACCGAGTGCACGTTGGCAGAGGCGTCGACGGGGATCTTGTAGCGGTCCTCGATGCTCATCGTGGCCCGCGCACCCGACTCCGTGGGTTCCACCTCGGTGACCTTGCCGATGGTGATACCGCGGTAGGTGACGTTGGCCGTGCGGTACAGACCGCCGGAGGCGGGCAGGTCGGCGTGCAGCGTGTACTGCCCCACGCCGGCCAGGCTCGGCAGCCGCAGGTAGTACCAGCCCAGTGCGGTCAGCGCGATCACCGTCAGCACGGTGAACAGCACCAGCTGGATTCGGATGAAACGAGTCAGCATCGCCTATTCACCCCGCTCCACCAGCGGTCCGCCCGGTACCGAGTTCGGATTCGGTGTGTAGCGGACGTCGGGGATCATCTGGTTCACGTCGCGACCCCAGGCCTGCTCCAGCGCGCGCAGCGCACCCGAGAAGCCGGTGCCGGTCAGGAACGCGTTGTCCAGGGTGCTCAGCGTGAGATCGAAGGTCGCCGAGGTGTTGATGTAGTCACCACGCACCACCTTCGGCACGTTGTCGATGGCGAACGGAGCGGTCAGGATGAGCTCGAGGGCACCGGCCAGATAGGGAGAGGCCCGGCCGAGCTGCTTGAGCGGCCGCTGCAGCAGCTCCAGGTTGGTCTCGAGGTTGCCCCGCGCCGCCGACAGGCTTTCGTCGGTGGCCCGGCTGAACCGCCCGAGTGACGTCACGGCGTCGGCGAACAGGTCGCGCTGGTCGGCGAAATACTTGATCAGCGGCGGGAATTCCGTGAGAACCCGATCCAGGGTGTCATTGCGATTGGCGACGATGGTCAGCAACTCGTTGGTGGAATCGATGGCCCGGGTGAGATCTTCGCGCTGCTGGTTGAGCTGCTCGGTGAAGACGTCGAGCTTGCCGAGGAACGCCCGGATCTGCTCGGCGTTGCCGTCCAGGATGTTGTTGACCTCGGTCTGGATCACCTCGAGGTTCGGGATCCCACCGCCGCGCAGCACGGTGGCGATGCTGGCCAGCGTGCGCTCGGTGGTCGGATACGCCGAAGCGTTCTGTAGTGGGATGGTGTCACCGCTGCGCAACGGCTGCGACGACGGATCCTCTTCCGGTGCAGCCAGTTCCACATGCTGCGTGCCCAACAGGCTGGTCTGGCCGATGCGCGCCGTGGCGTTCTCGGGCAACTTCACGCTCGGGTCGATGTCCAGGGTCAAGGTGGCGACCCAGTTCACCAGCTCGATCTTGCGGACCGAGCCGACGAAGACATCGGCGACCCGAACCCGGCTGTTGACGTTGAGCGCCAACGTGTCCGGCATCTGCACGTAGACGGTCATCTTGTCGCCACTGGTGCCGGGACCGCCGGGCAGCGGCACGTTGGCCACCCCGCGCCAGCCGCACGACGCCAGCGTCATCGCGAGTACGGACAGCACCAGGGCGCGCCACGCCACCCGCCTGGAGATCGTGAGGATTCGCATCAGCGGGCTCCCACTTCAGCTGGCAAGGGTGGCCCCGGCGGGGCGGGCTGGGCGGGTGCGGGTGCGGCCGGCGCCGGACCAGGGACCTGCTGCGACAGCGGCAGCGGGCCGGGGATCACGTCCGGAGCGGGAGCAGGCGGCGGGCCCGGCTGCGGATACCACGGCGGCGGAAGCGGATTGGTCTCGTCGTAGGCGTTGGGCACCGCACCGCCCCGGGGCCCGGCCGGCGGGACGGTGGCCGGGTCGGGCCCACCCATCAACGCCGCCAACGAGTCCGGGGTCAGCATGTTCTTGGTGAACTGCTGCACCTGCAGCCCCTGCATACCCGGCGCCACGATCCAGCCCGGCTCGTGGTTGCCATGGCTGAACAGGGTGTCGCGCGACCACACACCGGGCACGGTGGTGTCCTTGTACCCCGGCGGCGGCTGCAGCCGCGGCTCGGAGTACGCCACGTACTTGGGCAGGGTTGCCGCCGTGGAGAACTGGTTCACGCCGAACGGCGGGAAGTTGAACTTGATGGCATCCAGCACCGGCGCCAGGTACTGCGCGCACAGTTCCGCGGATTCCTGGTAGCCCAACCGGCTACCCGCCTGGATGGAGCTGCAGATGAACTGCAGCGGGTTGGCGAAGCTGGCCACGACCGGGATGGCGCTCAGCGAACCGTGCGTCGGTTCGTAGATGTTCACCAGGTTGGCGGCCAGGTTGGGGAAGATGTGCAGCGCGGTCTCCAGACCGTCGCGGGGTTCCGGCTGCAGGATCGCGTTGGTGGTACTGGCCAGGTTGTTGATGCTGGTCGACAGCTCGCTGCCGTTGTCGTTGATGAATTGCTGTGCGGTGGTGAGCAATCCGTCGATGTCCTTGAGCGCGGTGGCCAGCTCCTGGTCGCTGTTGCTGAAGGAGTTGGTGAACTCGGCCAGGTTGCTGTTGAGCTCGACGAACTGCTGATCGCTCTGGTGCAGCGCGTTGACGAACAGCGCCAGGCTCTTGGCGACGGCGAAGAAGTCACCGCGCCCCTGGTTCAGTGCGGTGATGGACTCCGACAGGGCGTTGAGGGTGGTGTTGATCTGCTCGCCCTTGCCGGCCAGCCCGTCGGCGAACGATTCGATGACGTCACCGAACGGACCCTTGGGCTGCTCGGGCGTCGGCCCCAACTGCGAGACGATGTCGGTGATCTGGTTGCGCAGATCGTCCCATTCCACCGGGACCTGAGTGCGCTCCAGCGGGATGACGGCGTCGTTCTCCAGCTCCGGGCCGCCGGTGTAGGCCGGGGACAGCTGGATGGTGCGCGAGGCCACCAGGCTGGGGTTCAGGATCGATGCGGTGGCATCGGCGGGCACCTTGTACTTGTTCTGGTAGCTGAAGGTGACCTTCATCCGGTCGCCTGCCGGTTCGATGCTGTCGATCGAGCCGACCTTCACACCCATGATCTGCACCTTGTCACCGGGATACAGCGCCAGGGCTTGCGGGAAGTAGGCGACGACGGTGTTGTAGGTGAGCTTCTTGTACAGCTGCCACCCGGCGATCGCGCCGACCAAGCCGAGCACGATCACCAGCGCGCCGATGATGACGGCCATCCGGGAGACGTGCGGCAGCTTCATGTTGCGCACGTTGAAGATGGTGGACATCGCTTAACCTCCCGTGCTGTCGATCGTGGTGGACGGGATGACCAGTGGCGGGTTGCCGGGCAACGGCGCCACCGTGTTGGGCGAGAGCTGTTGTCCCGGACCGGGTACCGGCGCGGGCGGGGGCGGCACCGGAGGTACGGGTACGGGCACCGGTCCCGGACCCGGCGGCGGGCCGACCGGGATGGTGCGCGCCCCGGGCGGACCCTGCTGCAGCGGCGGGCCGGGCACACCCGGCACCGTCGGCACCGGGGCGCCGGGCTCACCGGCGATCGGCAGCCCGGGAGCCGGAGGCGGCGCGTCGGGATTGGGCGCCGAGGTCTGAACCCCGACCGGCCCGCTGTAATTGGGGCCGTACGGGTTGTCCCCGAACGGACCGACGGTCAGGTCGGCACACGGCAACGGGTCGGCCGGTGACGGGATGCCGTCTGCCGGCGGCGTGTACGAACACGGCGAGCCCTTGGGCACCGCGGGTCCCGGGAAGTCGGGCGTGCCTTCGAGCACCCGCGGCGCCGGCGGCGGAGCCCCGTTGGGTTGGCGCTGCCCGTTCGGATCCGGGAACTGGAAGGCGGGCAGGCCGGCGTTGCGCCAGAACTGTTCGGGATCGATACCGCGCTTCTTGAACGCGGCGTCGATGAACGGCTGAACCGCCTGTCCGGGAAGCAGATTGATCAGGATCACCTTGAAGTACGGTCCCGAGCCGATGGCTTCGGCCAGCGACGCGGTGAACTTGCTCAGGGTGGACAGCGAGTCCTGCAGGTCGAACTTGTGCCGCTCGAGGATCCCGCTGACGGTCTGCAACTGCTCG
Source organism: Mycobacterium sp. Soil_C_30 (assembly GCF_057656995.1). NCBI lineage: Bacteria > Bacillati > Actinomycetota > Actinomycetes > Mycobacteriales > Mycobacteriaceae > Mycobacterium > Mycobacterium sp. Soil_C_30. The sequence goes on from NZ_JBDGJH010000009.1 coordinate 157,495, forward strand.
ACCACCTTGTTCAGGTTCGGGTTGTCGTTGATCAGCCCCTGGAACTGACGCGACACCTGCGACACGTTCTCCAGCAGGTAGTCGATGGCCTGTCCGCGTTCGTTGATGCCGGCCAGCAGGGTCCGCGAATTGAGCAGCAGCTGGTTGATCTGCTCGCTGCGGTCGCCGAGAACGCCGGCCACCTTGTTGGCATTGGCCAGCAGCTGTTTGAACTGCTCGTCGCGCTTACCGATGGTGTCGGAGAACCGGGCCACACCGTCGAGTGCGGCGGACAGGTTCGGCGAAGTCTGATCGATGGTCTCGCTCAACACGTTCAGCGACTGCTTGACGGTTTCGATGTCCCAGCCGGCCGCGGCCTTGGTGACATCGAAGAACGCGTCGTAGATCTGGTAGGGCGTGGTGCTCTGCCCGATCGGCAGGATGCCCGAGGACCGCAGGGTCTCGGTGCCGCGCGGCTCGATCTCGAGCACCTTCTTGCCCAGGATCGTGTCGGTCCGGATCGCCAGCCGTGAATCGGTGCCGATCTCGTTGCCGCCCAACGAGAACCCCATCTTGACGTGGTCCCCGTCGATGGCCAGGCTCTCGACCTGGCCCACATCGGTGCCGGCGATGCGAACCTTGTCCCCGACGTTGAGGCCACCGGAATCGCTGAACAACCCGTAGTAGACCGGCTGCGCGAAGATCATCGGCACGTTGGCGAAACTCTGCCCGATCCCGACGATCAGCACCAGGATGAGGACACCCATGATGCCGCTCTTGGCGCGGCTGGACCCTTCCAGTGCTCTCATCGTGGTGTGCACCTACCCGTCGGCTGGGTGAACACCTTGACCGTGCGAACCGGTCCGCCGGGCTGCAGGCCGTTGAGCTTCAGGTTCAGATCGCACAGGTAGAAGTTGAAGAAGTCGCCGTAGACGCCACCGGCGCGGCCGATGATCTTCAGTGCGTTCGGCACCTTCGTCAGGGTGTCCTCGACCTGGGCCTGCTCGTCGATCAGTGGCTGCTGGATGGTCTCCAGATGCCCGATTGTCTCCTTGAGCACCGGCCGGTTGTCGGCCAGCAGGTCGCCGAGAGTGCCTGCGGCGTTGCTGATGTCGGCCACCGACTCGGCCAGCGGGTCGGCCCGGTTCTTGAGTCCGGTGATCAGCACCTCGAAGTCGTTGACCGTCTGGTCGAACTCCTTCTGATGCTTGACCGTGGTGGCCAGGACGGTGTTCAGGTTGGTGATCACCTCGCCGATGGCCTGGTCACGATCGGCCAGCGCGTTGGTCAGTTGCGCGGTCTGGTTCAGGATGTCGTTGATGGTGCCGCCCTGACCCTGGAACACCGTGATGATGGATTGGGCGATGTTGTTCACCTTGTCCGGGTCCAGTGCCCGGAACAACGGCTTGAAGCCGCCGATGAGCGCGTCCAGATCCAGTGCGGGTGTGGTGCGGGCCAGCGGAATGAAACCGCCCGGCGGCAGCACCCGGTCGGCGCCCTCGCCCTGACCGCGCTGCAACTCCAGGTAGCGGTTGCCGATCAGGTCCTGGTAGCGGATCTGCGCGGTGGTGGACTGGTACAGCGGAAGCGTGCGGTCGACGTCGAAATCGACACGGACACGCTGGCCTCCGTCGAGCAGCTGCACCTTCGACACCTTGCCGACCTCGACGCCGGAGGCCCGGACGAACTGGCCGGCCCGTAATCCGCTGGCATTGGCGAACTCTGCGGAGTAGCCACTGGTTCGATCGAAGCGGATCTGACCGAAGACGATGACGATGACCGCCGTGAACAGCAGCAGCACCAACGAGAAGGCGCCGAGCTTTATCGCAGTACCAGTGATTTTCATGGGTTGATCGTGTTCTCCCCGACTTGGCGTCCCCACACGTACTCAGTGAGGATCGGCTGGCCCAGTTCGAAGTGGTTGTACGGCGCGATCGAGGCGCCGGTGTCCATCACGAGATACGGCGCGGGCCACAGCTCACGGGTGATCTCCTGCCAGCAGCCGGGTGCACCGCCGGGCCCGCCCTTGGCGTTCACCCGGGGCAGGTTGTCGGGATACACGTAAGGGTTCTCCGCACCGAGGAAGGTGGTGTTGGTGTTCAGCGAGTAGCCGTTGCCACCAAGCGACGCCGCCACTTTCGGGGCGACGGTGGCGTAGTTGCGCACGGTGCAGAACAGCGCGGGGCTGTATTCGTTCAGGGTGCGGGCGGTGGGAACCAGGTCCTCGGCACCGCGCACCAGGAAGGGCCCGGCCCGCTCGAAGACATCCCCGCCGGTGTTGCCGAAGCCCACCGCCGCCAGCAGCGCGGCATCCAGATCGCCCCGCTGCTCGTTGAGCGTGCGGGCGGTGAACACGGCGTTGTCCAGCGAATCGAACAGATCGGGTGCCGCCGAGCTGTACACGTCGGCCAGGTCGGCCAACCGCTGGACGTCGTAGCGGAGCTGCGGCATCCGCGGGTTGATGTCGTCGAGGATGGTGTTGCCGCTGACCAGCGAGTCGCCGAACTTGCTGCCCAGTCCGGTCAACGCCTCCGCGGTGGCCGACAGGGTCAGGTTCAGCTTGACCGGGTCCACCTGCTCGGAGATCGACGTGATGGTTTCGAACAGCGTGTTGAATTCGGTTGTCACACCGGACACGTCGATGACGTCGGAGGACGTGATGCGGGCCGACTCCGGGTTCTCGGGCGAGGTGAACGACACGTACTTGTTGCCGAAGACCGTCGTCGCCTGGATGTCGGCGTTGACATTGGCCGGGATCAGGTCGAGGTAGCGGGGATCGACGTCCAGGGTGAGCTGAGCCTGGGTGGTGCCGTCGCGCTCCAGCGGATTCACCTTGGCGACGCGGCCGATCTCGACGCCGTTGTAGGTGACCTTGGAGCCGGGGTCCATCACCAGACCGGCGCGGTCGGACACCAGGGTGAGCTCGGTGGTCTTGGTGAACCCACCACGGAACTGGATGTAGACCATGGTGACCACCACCGCGGTGATGACCAGCAGGGCCAGACCCGCGATCTTGAACGGCGGAGTGCGACTGGCGTTCTGGGGCGACGTGACTTGTCCGGGTGCGGTCATGGCTACACCGTCAGGTTGAAGTTCGGGTCGACGCCGTAGAGCGCCAACGATGCCAACAGGACGACGACGACGATCAGGACCAGCGAGGCCCGCATGGACCGGCCGACGGCCTCTCCCACCCCGACCGGGCCGCCGCTGGCGTTGTAGCCGTAGTAGCAGTGGTTCAGCATCACGATGACCGAGATGATGATGGCCTGCACGAACGACCACATGACGTCATCGGGCCGCAGGAAGGTGCGGAAGTAGTGCTCATAGGTGCCGATCGACTGCCCGTAGAAGAACGTGGTGGTGACTTGTGCCGACAGGAAGCTCATGATGATCGCCATCGCGTACAGCGGGATGATCACCACGAATCCGGCCAGGATCCGGGTGGACACCAGGTACGAGATCGATTTGATGCCCATGACTTCCAGCGCGTCGACTTCTTCGCTGATGCGCATGGCACCCAGTTCCGCGGTGGCACCGGCGCCCACCGTCGCGGCAAGCGCCTGGCCCGCCACCACCGGAGCGGCGATGCGTACGTTGACCAGTGCGGCGAAGAATCCGGTGAACGCCTCGACACCGATGTTGCCCAGTGACGCGAATCCCTGGATGGCGATCAGCGAACCGCCGGAGAGCGTCACGAAACCGACGATGGCGACAGTGCCACCGATGACTGCCATTGCGCCTGTGCCCATACCGATTTCGGCGATCAGCCGCAGCACCTCGCGGCGGTAGAACCGTAAGGCGTGCCCGATCGAGCCGATGGCGGTGATGACGAACCACGCGACCTGACCGACGGACTCCAGGAACCGAGCCGGCGAGGCGACGAACCGGCCGGCGTTGTCATAGGCGCGGGGGAAGCGGCCCCGGAGGACTTGTGTTGTCGACATGTCAGCTCCCCGTTCCGAACTTGACGCCGATGGTGGTAAGCACGACGTTGACCGCGAACAGCGCCACCACGCAGAGCACCAGCGTCTCGTTGACCGCGGTGCCCACCCCCTTGGCGCCACCGGCGACCGTCAGGCCGCGATAACACCCGACCAGTCCGGCGATCAGCCCGAAGGTCAACGCCTTGACCACGGAGATCAGCACTTCGGGCAGGCCGGTGACGAGTGTCAGGGTGGACACGTAGGCGCCGGCGGAGACGTTCTGGATGTAGACGCCGAAGATGAAGCCGCCGACCAGTCCGATGGTGATGACGGCACCGTTGAGCAGGAAGGCGACGAACGTCGACGCGACGACGCGCGGAACCACCAGACGGTGGATCGGGTCGATACCGAGGACCTCGAGGGCGTCGATCTCCTCACGGATGGTGCGCGCGCCCAGGTCGGCGCAGATGGCCGTCGACCCCGCACCCGCGACCACGAGCACCGTCACCAACGGACCCAGCTGGGTGACCGCGCCCAGCGCGGCGCCGGCTCCGGAGACGTCGGCGGCACCGAACTCCGCCAACAGGATGTTGAGCGTGAAGATGATGAGCACGGTCAGTGGGATCGAGACGGCGACGGTGGGCAGGAACGCCACGCGCATCAGAAACCAGCTCTGCTCGATGAACTCGCGCCATTCGAACGGGCGCAGCAGCGCTTTGCCGGTGAGCACACACATCCGGAAGAAGCCGCCGACGAGTTCCAGCGGCGTACGCAGCTGCTCGCGCACATAGCCCGTCAGGCCGCCGGTCGAGGCCGTCACGCTGCCACCGGGATCATGGGGGCTTCGTGGTCCACGCGGGCTCGCTGAAACACCGCTCGCTCACACGACGAGCTATCTGGCACGCTCTCTCCTCGGCCCGACCCGGAGTAAGTGTCGTCCGTCTCCCTACTCACGAGTAGTAAGACGGACCACAGGAATGTACCCGATGGCGCCGGGGGCGTGCATCGCATCGGCCCGATTAACCCTTCTCCGTCACGAGCGCAAATTTTGCACCCCCGTCAGCAATTAGAATCTCGTTCGAGAAACGGCCCGTGTCAGGGCTTTTCGGCACCAGAATCAGGTTTTGGCTCGGCGCTGAACCGAGTCCGCAACTCCGTCTTCAACACTTTGCCAGCGGGATTGCGGGGCAGGGCGTCCACGATCTCCAGACCGCGCGGGTGCTTGTACCTGGCCAACCGGTCGTTGAGGAACTCCTCCAGATCCTCCAACCGCAGGGTCGATTCGCTGACAGCCGCCACGGCAACAGGGACTTCACCCCACTTCTCGTGACGGCGCCCGATCACCGCCACCTCCACGATCGACGGATGACTTGCCAGGACGTTCTCCACCTCGGCGCAGTAGATGTTCTCACCGCCGGAGATGATCATGTCCTTCTTCCGGTCGACCACCCAGACGTAACCCTCTTCGTCCATTCGGACCAGGTCACCGGAATGAAACCACCCTCCGGCGAAGGCCTCGGCCGTCGCATCCGGGTTGTTCCAATAGCCCGCCATCAGAGTCGGTGCACGATAGACGATCTCGCCGACCTCGCCCACCGGGACGTCGTTCATGTCCTCGTCGACCACCCGGGCGGCGACGGTCGGGATCACCTTGCCCACCGAGCCGAGCTTGCGAATGGCGTCCTCCCCCAGCAGCATGCACGTCACCGGCGACATCTCGGTCTGGCCGAACGCCGCCAGGATCAAGGTGTCGGGGAACGTCTCCGACATCTGACGCAGCAGGGTGTCCGAGGCGGGTGCGGCACCCCAGGACATCACCCGCAGGCGCAGGTCCCGCGGCTTGGCCTTCTGCGCGGCGCAGACCGCCTGCCACTGCGCCGGCACCAGGAAGATGCCGGTGACCTTCTCGGATTCCAGTACGTCGAGCAACTGGTCCGGGTCGAACGCGCCCAACGGGTTGACCACGGTCGGGATGCCCAGGGTCAGCCCGCTGAGCATGTTGCCGATCCCCGCGATGTGGAACAGCGGCACCCCGATGAAGCCGACATCGTTGTTGATGTCGGCGCCGTTGGTGTAGAGCCCCGTCATCGTCTGGCCGGTGAGGTTGGTGTGGGTGAGCACGGCGCCCTTGGGCCGGCCGGTGGTCCCCGAGGTGTACATGATCAGTGCGGGACTGTCGTTGGGCACGTCCACCACGTCGTGGGGCTCGCCCTCTTCGGCGATCAGGTCCTCGTAACCGAGGACGCCGTCGTCGGTGGGAGCGCCTGCGACCACGACGGTCTCGAGGGCCGGCGCGAGATCCCGCACGCCGGTGGCGACGGGGGCCAGCACCGGTTCGGTGATGACCACACGCGCGTCGCAGTCCGAGACCAGGAACGCGATCTCGGGCGGGGTCAGCCGGAAATTCACCGGCACCGCGATGGCGCCGAGCATGTTGGCGGCGAGGAAGGATTCGATGAACTCGGTGCGGTTGAGCATCAAGATCATCACCCGGTCACCCGCGCGGACCCCGCGGCGCGCCAGGGCGTCGGCCAGTGCGCTCACCCGGGCGTCGAGCTCAGCCCACGTGGTGGTGCGGCCCAGGAAGCGCAGTGCGGGTTTGTCCGGCTGCATCAGCGCATGCCGGGCCAGTTGGGTGATCCAGTTCTGCCGGCGGGCGAGGTAAGGCTGCGTGGCGGGGGTGTGGTTGATCGTCTGCCCGTCCAACTGTGCGGTCAACGATGACGCTCCTTCAGCGATCCATGTCACGGCGATCCGACTTGCGTGGATCTTACATTTGATCAAACATTGTGTTGTCCGGGTCACAGTAAATCGTGGACGGCTGTCAGACAACCCCGGTAGTCGAGATCGATCAGGAGTCCGAGGGACACGGTGAACGCACGAGTCGAGGCCAAAGCGCGGCGGGGCGTTCGGCGCACCCAACTCTCCGACGAAGTCGCCGGGCGGCTGCGCGCCGAGATCATGTCAGGGGCCCTGAAACCCGGCACCTTCATCCGGCTGGACGAGACCGCCGCCCAACTCGGTGTGAGCATCACCCCGGTCCGGGAAGCGCTGCTGACCCTGCGCGGCGAAGGCATGGTCCGCCTCGAGCCGCACCGCGGCTACGTCGTACTCCCGATGACCCGCCAGGACATCGAGGACATCTTCTGGCTGCAATCCACGATGGCGCGCGAACTGGCCACCAGCGCCACCCGCCGGATCACCGACGAGGACATCGACGAGCTCGAGCGCCTCACCGACAACCTCGCCGAGGCGGTCTCCTCCGCCGACTCCGAAGCCGTGGTGGCCGCGGAATTCGCCTTCCACCGCGCGTTCAACCGGGCCGCGGGCCGCATCAAACTCGCCTGGTTCCTGCTGCACGTGGCCCGGTCCATGCCGGCACTGCTGTACGCCGCCGACCCGGGCTGGGGCGCCGACGCGGTGGACAACCACCGCAAGCTGATCGCCGCACTGCGTGCGCGTGACGTCACCGCGGCCGTGGATCACACCACCTGGCAGTTCACCGACGGCGCCACCCGACTCACCGCGGTGCTGGAGCGCAGCGGGATCTGGGACTAACCCTGGCCGGGTTCCGTCGACCGGGCTGATGCGAGCTGCTCGGCGCGGGCCTTCAGATTGTTCGCCAGGTGATCGAGGGCCTCGTTGACCACCTTTTTCACCATCATGGCCGGCACCGGTACCGCCAGGTCCACCTCGACGTCCATGTCGACGGTGAGCAACGACACCGGCCCCATCCCGACGACGGAGAAGATCTGCTCCTGCTTGGAGAAGTGATCACCCTGCTGCATCACCGTCTGGATCTGGTTGGGCTGCGGGTAGTACACCGCCTGGATGTAGGTGCCCTCGTTGCCCTGCACCACGGTGTCGAGCCGAAGCTGGCTCGGCCGCCCGTCGTCGTAGCGGTGCAGGATCCAGCAGCCCTTGATCTCCTCGTTCCACTGCGGGTAGGCCTCGAAGTCCTTGACGATGGCCAGGATCAGAGATTCCTCGGCGGTGACCTCGACCGTCTTGCTCACCAGTGGCATAGGCGCGATCCTAGCGAGGCGCGCTTTCGGTGCTTCCGCCCAGCGGCGACTCGACGCGGATCTTCTCGTCGCGGATCAGGCCGCGCAGCAGGGCGGTGCTGAACTCGGCGGCGATACCCTCGGCCGACCGGCGACCGTGCGGCCGCAGCCATCGGTAGGCGCCCAGTGTCATGCCGATGTAGCCCAGGGCCAGGACATGCGAATCGCACTCGTAGAACTCGCCGCTGGCGATGCCCCGGTCGATCAGACCATGGACATGCTCGTAGACCTGGGTTTCCTTCTCCTTGATCTCGGCGACCTGTTCTTCGGTGAACCACTCGCTGATGTAGGGCTGCTCCTGGAAGTACACCGCCGCCCCCTCGGGATTGGCCGCGATCTGCGTCAGCAATCGCACGGTGTACTGGTACAGCGCCTCGCGCGCGGTCCACGAGGGGTCGTCGTGCACCGCGGCCAGCGTGTTGTCGGCCGCACGCTGGTAGATGTCGTAGAGGATCAGCGACTTGCTGGCGTAATAGTGGTAGACGGTGGCCTTGTTCAGTCCCACGACGTCGGCCACATCATCCATCCGAGTGCCGTGGTAGCCACGGGCGGCGAACAGCTTGGTGGCGACGGCCAGCAGCTCCTCGCGGCGGGTCAGCCCGTTTTCTGATGCCATGGTTCACTCTCTGCTTACGACGCCGCCGGTGGCCGCGCCAATCAATCAGTTGGTTGGCTAGTTTATCCCCATCGTGGTTTCGGACCGATGTGTGTTGTTCCGATACGTCCCGTGACTACACTGCAAACACCGGTACCGCTGGGAGGCATCTGATGGATCCGAACCCGGATTACGACGCGAGCGACGAGATCGAGTACTTCTTCTCGTGGTTCCCATGGGCACTGCGCGGCGTCTACCCACCCCCGGCCTATCCCCCGGTCTAGAACCGTCGAGGACGTGCGGGCACCCACCCAATGCTGGCTCACCGACATGGACGGTGTGCTGGTTCGTGAAGAACACGCGCTTCCCGGCGCTGCCGAATTCCTGCAGCGGCTCGTCGACAAGAACCGCCCCTTCCTGGTCCTGACCAACAACTCGATCTTCACCCAGCGCGACCTGGCCGCGCGGTTGGCCCGCTCGGGCCTGATCGTGCCCGAGGAGGCCATCTGGACCTCCGCGCTGGCCACCGCCACCTTCCTGCACAGCCAGCTGCCGGGCGGGTCCGCCTACTGCATCGGCGAAGCCGGCCTGACCACGGCGCTGCACGACGTCGGCTACACCCTGACCGATGTCGGGCCGGACTTCGTGGTGCTCGGCGAGACCCGGACCTACTCCTTCGAGGCGATCACGAAGGCCATCCGGTTGATCGGTGCGGGCGCCCGCTTCATCGCCACCAATCCCGATGTCACCGGTCCGTCCGCCGAAGGTCCGCTTCCCGCAACAGGTTCGGTGGCCGCGTTGATCACCAAGGCAACCGGGCGTGAGCCGTACTTCGTCGGCAAGCCCAACCCGATGATGTTCCGCAGTGCGCTCAACCGGATCGAGGCGCATTCGGAGCAGACGACGATGATCGGCGACCGGATGGACACCGACGTGGTGGCCGGTATCGAAGCCGGTTTGGACACCATCCTGGTGCTGACGGGTTCGACCTCCGAAGCCGAGATCGACCGCTACCCTTTCCGCCCTGGCCGCATCCTGCCGTCCATCGCCGAAGTCATCGACCTGGTCTGACCCCCGCCTGATTACCGCCCAAACCGACACACGGGCCCGAAAGTTCGAGTGCGGTCCGGCATTTCGTCGGTCTCGGCGGTCGCGAGTGAGGATGCTGCCCCCAGCACCCTGCCGACCCGTCACGCGTCGAATCCGACGTTTGGACGGATCGCACTCGCACAAGTGGGCCCAAACGTGAGTTTGGGCGTCGTTAGGCGGCGGCCGCTTTCACCGCACGCCCCACCTCGGCACGCAGGTCGGCGTACTCCGGCGAGCGGCGCAGGTCGTCGGGATCAACACCCGTACGCGGCAGATCCACCGGGATGTCGAGAGCCACCTGCCCGGGCCGGCGGGTCAGCACCACGATCCGCGACCCGAGGAACGCCGCCTCATCGGCGCTGTGGGTGACGAACACCGTGGTGCGGCCCGATTCGGCACTGACCTGACGGACGTCTTCCTGCAGCCGTTCCCGGGTCAACGCATCGAGGGCCGCGAACGGCTCGTCGAGCAGGAACAGCGGGGTCTCGGCGGCCAGTGCCCGGGCGATCGCCACGCGCTGCTGCTGGCCGCCACTGATCTCCCAGATCTTGCGGCCCGCAGTGCCTTCCAGCCCGACCCGCTCCAGCAGTTCGTCGCGGCGCTGAGCCCTTCTGTCCCGCGGCACCTTTGCGTACTTGAGCGCGAGATCGATGTTGCCGCCGACGGTGCGCCACGGGAACAGCCGCGGCTGTTGGAACACCACGCCTGCGCTCACGCCGGGGGTGGGCGGCGCACCGGAGACCGCCACCTTGCCTTCCGAGGGCTGCTCGAAGCCGGCGATCAGCCGCAACAGGGTGCTCTTACCGCAACCCGACGCGCCCACCAGCACCAGGAACGCGCCGGGCTCGACATCGAGATCCACTGGCCCCAAGGCGGTCACCTCGTTGCCGCCGTGGCCGTAGCGGTGGCTCACATTGTGGATGCGCACAGCGCCATCGGTCGCGCTACTGCTTGAGGGCATCCGGAAGACCCTTGGTGTAGATGGCTTTCTGGAAGGTCTCCAGCGGCGCGGCCTCCGGGATCTGCTGCTGCGAAGCCAGGAACTCCGAGGCGCTCTGCAGATTGGCGGCGATGTTGCCTGTCGCTCCGTCGGTGCCCAGCCATTCGGCAGAGGCCACCTCGTCGGGAGTCAAGTAGACACCCTGCTTGATCTGCTCGGCGGTTTCCTCAGGGGTCAAACCGATTTCGGCGGCGATCGCCTTGGCCGCGGCCTCGGGATCGTTCTTGATGACATCGAGGGCGCGGGCCTCCTGCTGCCGCCAGATGTCGACCACCTCGGGATGGGCTTCGGCGAATTCGGTGGACACCACCCCCAGATCGAGGGTGGGCTTGCCGTCCTTGGCCAACTGGCGGCTGGTGATCAGGTCCTTGCCGGTGGTGCGCAGCTGGTCCAGAGTGGGCAGCCAGGTGTAGGCCGCGTCGATGTCACCGCGCTCCCACGCCGCCAGGATGGCCTGCGGCTGCAGGTCGACGAGCTGGACGTCGGCGGGTGTCAGGCCGTTCTGGTCGAGTGCGGCCAGCAGGCTGTAGTGCGCGGTAGAGGCGAACGGCGTGGCGATGCGCTTGCCACGCAGTTCCGGAATGGTGTTGACACCACTCTCATTACGCGCGACCAGGGCCTCATTGTCGCCGGCCACGTCGAGCACGAAGGCCACCTGGTAGGGGATGTTCAGCGGCGCCGACAACCCGCGGGCCACCGGGCTCGACCCGATGGCGCCGAAGTCGAGCTCCTTGGCGATGAAGGCGGTGTTGACATCGGCACCGGAGTCGAACTTCGTCCACTTGATGTTGTAGTCCGGCAGCGCCTCTTCGAGCCACTTGTTGTTCTTGACGATCAGGTCGCCGCTCGGAAAGGTCTGGTACGCAAGGCGAATGGTCTGCTTCTCGGTGTCCTGGCCGGAGTTGTCCACCGCGCAGCCGGCAAGCCCGAGGGTCGAGACGGCCAACGCCGCAACCAGTGCTTTCAGTTTCATATTTTCCCTCTCCAAGGAACAGCGCGCCGCTCGAGGGCGCGAAGCAGGCTGTCGATGATCAGACCCGAGATCCCGATGGCGAAGATCCCGACCAGCACGACGGGGGTGTTGTTGTAGTTGCTGGCGTCTTTGACCAGCCCGCCGATTCCCGGGATGCCGTTGAACAACTCGGCGGCCACCACCGAGGAGTAGGCCATGCCGACCGCCAGCCGGATGCCGGTGAACGTCTCGGGCAGCGCCGAGGGCACCACCACGTCGCGGATGACTTCGGCGCGGCTGGCCCCGAGGGCGCGGGCCGCCTCTTGCAGTCCGACCGGTGCCGCGACGACGGCGGCGGTGGTGGCCACGGCTGCCGGCGGCAGTGCGGCCAGGGCCAGCAGCGTGATCTTGGGCGCCTCGTCGATGCCGAGCCAGATGACGAGAAGGAAGAAGTAGGCCAGCGGCGGCAGGGCGCGCAGGAAGGTCAGCCACGGCTCCAGCACACTGCGGACCCAGCTGATCGATCCCATCAGCAGACCCAGAAGCACGCCGAGTACGACGCCGATCACCACGCCGACGAGCACACGGCGCAACGTCATGTAGAGGTGCTCCCACAGCAGGTAGCCCGCGTATCCGCGGACCCCGTCGTGGGTGGTGGAGACGTCGACGAACGCTTTCCAGACGGTACTCGGGTAGGGCACGAAGGTCTGGTTCCAGATCCCGGCCAGTGCGACGAGCTGCCAGACGACGAAGAACACGAGCACCGAGAGCAGCGGCAGCGCCGCGCGGGTCAGTCGGCCTTTCCACTTGCCCGCGGCCGAGGTTCGCGGCGGCGAGGACGGTGAGGCGGCTTCGTCGGGCGTGATGTCAACGAATACGGACACGGATCGACTTTCTGTGCACTGAAAAGGAGGGGCTGTTGGCGCTAAGGCGCGTCAGCAACAGCAGCAGTCGACGACCGATGTCCCAGGCACAGGGCGATTAAAGAGGCCGGTGGGCGGTGAGGCCAGAGTAGGACTCACGGCGAATTTAACTCTGGCAGGCTACAAGGTGACGCGCCACTGGTTGGTCGACCAGGGCTGCGCCTGCGGAAGAGTGTCGCGCACCGCGGCCACCACACCAGGCCAGGCGTACTCGTCGTAGTCGTCACCGGAGAGCCATCCGCCGGGAACCACCTTGGGCCGCCACGCGGTGATGTCGGCGACGACACTGTCGTAATCATGGCGGGCGTCCAGATGCACCCACGTCAGCGACTCATCGGGGAACAACGCGGCCGCACTCAGCGAATCGGAGATCAGGATCTGCACGGTGTCGGCCGCACCGCAGGCGATGACGTTGCGGTGCAACAGTCCGGCCATGGTGCCGGCACCGTGTTCCACCGCGGGGCCGTGCGCGTCGACATCGCTGACACCTTCCGGCCCGCTCCCCCGGCAGGTGTCGACTCCCAGCACCGTGATGTCGCGGCCGCCTGCGGTCACCACATCCGCCAGCGAGCACAGGCTTTTCCCCAGGTAGACGCCCACCTCGACGAACCGGCTGCCGTCCGGGAAGTGGGCCACCGCTTCGCTCTGCCCGTCGCGCCACTGGAACCACCCCGGGATGTCCTCCCAGCTGGAGATCGGTGCGTCGAACTTGCTGGCGGGTTGCGTCTGGTTCGGCATGCCACCTCCATACCCCGAAGTCTCGGCGCTCATGCCACGCTCGCGGCGCTGAGCAGCCGGCGGTAGACGCCGGTGATCTGGGTCCGCAGATGTGCGCTCAACTGATGGCGTTGGGCGCGCACCTCGGCCCCGGACAGCCGTTCGCCTGTCAGTGCTGCGTCGACCGCGCGCAGCAGGCTTTCCGTGCCGAGCTCGCTGCGGTTGTAGTGGTAGACCGGGAAGTCCTGTTGCTGCGAGAAATAGCCACAGTCGGGCACCACCGCACACACGCCGGCGTCGTAGCACGCCTCCACCCACCCGGAGTGGGTGCCGAACCGGTAGGGCAGCACCATGACGTCGATTTCCTGCAGGTACTCGCACAGCTCGGCGTCGGTGAACCTCGGGTGCACCCGAACATCAACGCCCGCAGCGGAATACCGGTCCAGGCGGGTCGCCGCCGCTTCGGCCGAGCGCGGCGAGCGCAACGCCTCGACGTCGACGTCGAGGCGCAACCGCCACCCTGCGCGGTCTTCGGCGAGCAACGCATCGAGCACGGGCCATGGGTCGATGTTGGCCCGCAGCGCCTTGGCGTGGAGGGCGACCACCGGTTCGCTGCGCCGGCCGCGCGGTGCGCCGATGTCGTCCAGCGGCAGTACCGGCGGATGCGGCAGCACCACACAGGTGCGACCCCACCGGCGTTGCACCTCGGCGGCCGCCCCAGCGGTCAGGGTGATCACCTCGGATGCCTCTGAGATCAGCACCCCGAGCCGCTCCCGATGCTCGGCCGGGTCGCGAAAGTGCGGGTTGTCCAGATCGTGAACCGTCACCACCAACGGCACCTGGTGCTCGCGCAGCACCGCCGCCACCGCGCGCAGAGCGTCCGGAGGCGTCGCGTCGAAACCGAAGTGGACGTGCAGGACGTCGATGTCTCCGATGTGTTCGGCCAGGAAAGTCGGGTCCAGCAGACGTGGCGGCCACCACTGACCCGGCACCGTGGCCCCCGGCGGTACCGGATCGGACAGCAGGGCAATGTGCTCGGGGTCGAGCACGGCGTGTACGTACGAGTGCCCGGCGGGTACCGATGCCAGCGAAATCACCGGTCACCTATACCCCGCAGCCTCGGCATCTACGCTTGCGGTGGTGAGCTCCGACCTCGGCCGCACGTGGCACTATCGCGACTTCTACCGGCCGCCGGGAACCCCGCAGCCGGAGGACAGGCCGCTGTGGCTGGTAGTCGGCAATTGCCAGGCCGAGGCGCTGCGTCGGGTCCTGGACGGTGTTCCCGACCGGCCCTACCGCACCGCCCGGATGCCCCCGGTGCACGAACTGGAGGCCGGCGACCTGCCGTTCCTGCGGACACTGCTGGCCGACACCGCGGTTCTGATCAGTCAGCCGATCCGGCAGAACTACCGTGATCTGCCGATCGGGACCGCGGACCTGACTGCTGCGCTGCGGCCGGAAGCCGCGGTGGTCCGCTGGCCGGTGATCCGCTACGCGGGGCTCTATCCATTCCAGGTGATCGTCCGTCATCCCGCCGACCGGTCGGTCACCCCGCCGGTGGTGCCCTACCACGACCTGCGCACGCTGGTCGCCGCACGCGACGGCCTCGGCGTCGGGGACCCGTGGGATGTCGAGGTCGGCGCCGAGGCCATCCGCGCCGTCGCCGAGGCCAGTGTGGCCGAGCTGGCCCGACGGGAAGCGCGCGATACCGATGTCGGTGTCTCCGACGTACTGCTGCGGCATGGCGCCGACGCCGCCCACACCATCAACCACCCCGGCAACCCGGTGTTGGTGGATCTGGCATCGCGCATCCTCGCACTCCGGGATGTCGCCGCGACACCGGCCGCCCCACCACGGCCGCTTCTGTCCTCGGTGTACGCACCCCTGGAGGAAAGGGTGCTGCGTGCGCACGGCATCAGCGCACCCCCACGTGATCAGTGGCGGGTCGACGACGACGAGATAACGCCGCAGCAGGTTCACGAAGCCCAATTGCGGTGGTATCAGGACAATCCCGACTACATCGACCTGGCCGTCGAACGACACGGTCCGGTGATGGAGCTCCTGGGCCTCGATGCGGCGAGGATCTCGTGAGCACGCCGGTCACCCATCTCATCGTGGGTCCATCGCAGCATGG
Source organism: Mycobacterium sp. Soil_C_30 (assembly GCF_057656995.1). Taxonomy (NCBI): domain Bacteria; kingdom Bacillati; phylum Actinomycetota; class Actinomycetes; order Mycobacteriales; family Mycobacteriaceae; genus Mycobacterium; species Mycobacterium sp. Soil_C_30. The sequence continues at coordinate 172,871 of NZ_JBDGJH010000009.1, forward strand.
TGTGGTGCAGTTCGGCAGTGAACTGCACGACGCCATGCGCGCCAACGGCGTCCCCTCACTGCTCTGGCATGCCGAGCACCACGATGAATTGGTTTGGGAGACCGCACCTTCGGCACTGCATCTGCAGTTCACCGACCGCCTGTTCGGGTCGTCCCCCGAAGACGCCGCTGCGACGGTGCGCGCGATCGTCGCCCGGGCCGTGGCCGCCGGCGGTCGGGTCACCGTGACGCTGCATGATCTCCCCCAGCCCTCCGACGGGCACAACTTCGCCCGGCGCATGAGGGCCTACGCCGCGGTGTGCGACGGCGTGCACGCCGTCGTGGTCAGCAGTGAGCACGAGCGGGCGCTGTTGGGCTCCTATGCGCCGGAGCGCGTCGCGGTGGTGCCGCTTCCGGTGCGGGCCGGAGCCCGCCCGAAACCCGTTGCTTCCGGGCAGCTCTCGGTCGGCATCTTCGGCTACGTCTATCCCGGTAAGGGTCATCAGGAAACACTCAGCGCCATTGCACATCTGGCCGCTGATGTCGAACTGGTCGCCATCGGGCAGGCCTCCGACGGGCATGCCGATCTGATCACCGAACTCGAGACCCGGGCCCACGATCTGGGCGTGCGGTTCCGCGTGACCGGCTATGTCAGCGACGGCCTGACCGAGGCGTTGCGCAACGTCACCGTGCCGGTGGCACCGCACCGGCATGTGTCCGCGTCGGGCTCACTGAACAGCTGGCTGAGCGCGGGTCGCCGCCCGCTGGCCCCGGTGAATCGCTACAGCGAAGAGATGGTGCGCCGCAATCCCGATGCGCTCGAACTGTATCCGGACACCGAGGTGGGTCTTCGTACCGCGATCAAACGGGCACTCGACGACCCCCAGCTCACCTGGTTGCCGGAGACCGTCGTCTGCACGCCGACCGCGGCGGACGCTGCGGCGCAGTATGCCCACCTACTGCAGACATGGCACCGGTGACACGCGCAATTCCGTTGCCGCAGGGTCGCTTCACCGTCCCGGGCAACCGGTGGGATCTCGTCGACGCCGGAGCGCGTACCCCATCGGTGGCGGTGGTCATCCCCTACTACAACCAACAGCGAGAACTGGACCTCGTACTGCGGGCACTGGAATCCCAGCAGTATCCACCCGACCTGCTCACGGTGATCGTCGCCGACGACGGGTCGGCCCAGGCGCCGACGGTGCCGCGGCGAGTCCAGGTGGTGCGCCAGCCCGATCTGGGTTTCCGCGCCGCCGCAGTGCGCAACCTCGGAGCCCGGGCGGCCAACGCCGAGATCCTGTGTTTCCTGGACGCCGACACCGTTCCGGAACCGTCATATCTGCGGCACCTGGTCGCCCTGCCCGCCGTGCTGCCGGAGGCGCTGGTGGTCGGCCGGCGCCGCCACGCCGACCTGAGCCGCACCGCCCCCGATGACCTCCCCGGTTGGTGGTCCGGCCGATGGGCGCCGCAGGAGCTACCCGAACCGACCTGGCTTAGCAACGAGTACACCCGCAGCGGTGATCTGCTGCGGGTCGACCACCGGTCCTACCGGTACATCATCAGTTCGGTGATGTGTTGCAGCAAAGAGCTTTTCGATGATATCGGCGGTTTCGACGAATCGTTTTCCCAGTACGGCGGCGAGGACTGGGAATTCGCGCACCGGGCACTGGCCGGCGGCGCGGTACTGCACCACGCGCGCGAGGCGGTGGCGTGGCACAACGGCCCCGACTGGGGCGAGCGCACCGCCGTCGAACACAGCGCGCGGGTCCGGGCGACGCAGAAGAACACAGAGGCGCTGGCGCTGGCGCGCCGGATCACCGACCCCGATGCCCGCACCCACGGATTGTGTTACGCCCTGCCCGATGTCGCAGTGCGCATCGCTGCGGCCGGCCACACCGCGGCGTCCCTGGTCCGCACCCTCGGTTGTTTCCTGCACGAAGACGTCGGCGTCTGGGTCGACGATCCCGAGCTGCCGGCCGAGATCGGAATCGAAGACCAGAGGATCCACCACGGCGCGGTACCCGACGACGTCCTGCGCCGCTGCCGCTTCGTCATCGACGTGACCGGCCGAGCCGTGCTCCCGCGGTTGTCGGTCACCGAGATGCTGCGCCGGTGTTCGGGGCCCGGCGTCGGCGAGGTCGCGGCCCGTGCCGGCGGCGCCGAGGTGCGCTGCCGGTCCTCCTGGGCGATCAACCGCGCCCGCCGCTGGGCACTGGATCCCGCTGCGCTCAGCGAGACCGTCGAACTGCCCGCCCACGACCTCGGCCTGTCCTGCGGCGAGACGGTTCCTGACCTGTCGTGGTGATCGGCCGCCCGCACCCGGTGACTCCCAACTACACCGATACAGTCTGTGACCCAGGTAACGGGGCGCTCTCAGCGTGGCGCTCGTTTCCTACACTGACGTTTTTGCCCACGCCTGGGCTGAACAGATCGGATCGGACACAACGTGACCATCGGGATACCGCGCGAGTCTTCACCTGGTGAAACGCGCGTCGCCGCCACACCGCAGACCGTCGGGCAGATCATCAAGCTCGGCTACAGCGTCGTCGTCGAGTCCGGCGCCGGAGCGGCCTCGAGCTTCTCCGATGCCGCCTACGTCGAGGCCGGCGCCGAAATCGGCGATCCCTGGGCCTGCGATGTCGTCTTGAAGGTCAACGCACCGGCCGACGAGGAGATCGCCAAGCTGCGCGACGGCGCGACCCTGGTCAGCCTGATCTCCCCGGCACTGAAGCCGGAGCTGGTCGAGAAGCTGTCCGCCCGCCCCATCACCGTGCTGGCCATGGACGCGGTACCGCGCATCTCGCGTGCCCAGTCACTGGATGTGCTGTCCTCGATGGCCAACATCGCCGGCTACCGGGCCGTCGTCGAAGCCGCACATGCCTTCGGCCGGTTCTTCACCGGTCAGGTCACCGCCGCCGGCAAGGTACCGCCGGCCAAGGTCCTGGTCGTGGGTGCCGGGGTGGCCGGACTGGCTGCCATCGGCGCCGCCGGCAGCCTGGGCGCGATCGTGCGGGCCACCGACCCGCGGCCCGAGGTCGCCGATCAGGTGAAATCCCTGGGCGGGGAGTACGTGTCCGTCGACCCGAACGCCGGCGAAGTGTCGGCCACCGGTTACGCCAAGGAAATGGGCGACGACTACAAGGCCCGCGAGGCGGCGCTGTATGCCGAACTGGCCTCCGACGTCGACATCATCATCACCACCGCGCTGATCCCCGGCCGGCCCGCACCGCGCATCATCACCGCCGACATGGTGGCCTCGATGAAACCGGGCAGCGTGATCGTCGACATGGCCGCGGCCAACGGCGGCAACGTCGAAGGCACCGTCAAGGATCAGGCCGTCGTCACCGACAACGGTGTCACGATCATCGGCTACACCGACCTGGCCGGCCGGCTGCCCGCCACGGCCTCCCAGCTCTACGGCACCAACCTGGTGAACCTGCTCAAACTTCTGACCCCGGAGAAGGACGGCCGGCTCACCCTGGACTTCGACGACGTCGTCCAGCGCTCGGTCACCGTCGTCCGCGACGGCGAGACCACCTGGCCGCCCCCGCCGGTGCAGGTGTCCGCGGCGCCCGCAGCGGCGGCTGCCGCGGCCCCGGTCCCGGTAACGAAAGCCAAGGCGCCGATGTCCACCCAGCGCCGCCTCGGCGTGGCATTCGGCGCGGCTGCGGCGCTGTTCGCCCTGATCGCGCTGTCCCCGGCCGCACTGCAGGTGCACCTGGTGGTGTTCGCGCTGGCGATCGTCATCGGCTACTACGTGATCGGCCATGTGCACCACGCGCTGCACACCCCACTGATGTCGGTGACCAACGCGATCTCCGGGATCATCGTCGTCGGCGCCCTGCTGCAGATCGGCCAGGAGAACACCGCGATCACCGCACTGGCCTTCGTGGCGATCCTGCTGGCCAGTATCAACGTCTTCGGCGGCTTCGCGGTGACCCGCCGCATGCTCGCCATGTTCTCCCGCAGCTGAGCAGTCTTCCCCAAGAAATGGATTCCATGTTCACCGTTGAAACGACTGCGACCGCTGCCTACATCGTCGCGGCCCTGCTGTTCATCCTGGCGCTGGCCGGGCTCTCCAAACACGAAACGTCCAAGGCGGGCAACACCTTCGGCATCGCCGGGATGGCCATCGCCCTGGTGGCGACCGTCGCGCTGGCGCTGGGCCGCGAGATCGAACCACTGGGTCTGGGGCTGCTGATCGGCGCCATGATCGTCGGTGCGGCGATCGGTCTGTGGCGTGCCCGGGTGGTCGAGATGACCGGGATGCCCGAGCTGATCGCCCTGCTGCACTCCTTTGTGGGCCTGGCCGCCGTGCTGGTCGGCTGGAACGGCTACCTGCACGTCGAAGCCCATCCGGACGGCGCCGAGGCGGCGCTGCTGCAAAGCGAAGGCATGCTCGGCATCCACTCCGCCGAGGTGTTCATCGGCGTGTTCATCGGCGCGGTGACCTTCACCGGGTCGATCGTGGCCAACCTCAAGCTCTCGGCCCGCATCAAATCCGCCCCACTGATGCTGCCCGGCAAGAACATCATCAACGTCGGCACGCTGGTGCTGTTCTTCGCGCTGACCGTCTGGTTCGTCATCGACCCGCAGCTGTGGCTGCTCATCGTCGTCACTGTGCTGGCGCTGCTGCTGGGCTGGCACCTGGTGGCCTCCATCGGCGGCGGCGACATGCCGGTGGTGGTGTCGATGCTCAACAGCTACTCGGGCTGGGCTGCGGCGGCGTCGGGCTTCCTGCTGGGCAATGACCTGTTGATCATCACCGGCGCACTCGTGGGCTCCTCCGGTGCCTACCTGTCCTACATCATGTGCAAGGCGATGAACCGCTCGTTCATCTCCGTCATCGCCGGCGGTTTCGGGATCGAGGCCGGCCCGGCCGAAGACAAGGACTACGGCGAGCACCGCGAGATCACCGCCGAGGCCGCCGCCGAACTGCTCGGCTCGGCCGACTCGGTGATCATCACCCCCGGCTATGGCATGGCGGTGGCCCAGGCCCAGTACGGGGTGGCCGACCTGACCCGCAAACTGCGTGACCGCGGGGTCAATGTCCGATTCGGCATCCACCCCGTCGCGGGTCGGCTGCCGGGGCACATGAACGTGCTGCTGGCCGAGGCCAAGGTGCCCTACGACATCGTTCTCGAGATGGACGAGATCAACGACGACTTCGACGACACCGCCGTCGTGCTCGTCATCGGCGCCAACGACACGGTCAACCCGGCGGCGGCCGAGGATCCGGGAAGCCCGATCGCCGGCATGCCGGTGCTGACCGTCTGGAACGCCGACAACGTCATCGTGTTCAAACGGTCCATGGCCTCCGGCTACGCCGGCGTGCAGAACCCGCTGTTCTTCCGGGAGAACACCCAGATGCTCTTCGGTGACGCCAAGGACCGGGTGGACGCCATCAACGCCGCGCTGTAACCCCCGCCCGGGCAGAAACTAGGATGTCCAACTATGCCCGTGGATCGGTTACTGCCGTCGGATGAAGCCGTCGAGCTGATCGCGCTCACCCGCGACATCGCCGACAAAGTGCTGGACCCCATCGTCGACCGGCACGAGAAGGACGAGACCTACCCCGATGGGGTCTTCGCGCAGCTGGGCGCGGCCGGGCTGCTGAGCCTGCCGCAACCCGAGGAGTGGGGCGGCGGCGGTCAGCCGTTCGAGGTGTACCTGCAGGTGCTCGAGGAGATCGCGGCGCGGTGGGCAGCGGTGGCCGTCGCGGTCAGTGTGCACAGTCTGTCGTCGCATCCGCTGCTGACGTTCGGCACCGAAGAGCAGAAGCAGCGCTGGCTACCGGGCATGCTGTCGGGTGAACAGATCGGCGCCTACTCGCTGTCCGAACCGCAGGCCGGTTCGGATGCGGCCGCGCTGCGCTGTTCGGCGCGACGTGACGGTGACGGCTATGTGCTCAACGGGGCGAAGTCGTGGATCACCCATGGCGGGGTCGCCGACTTCTACACGTTGTTCGCGCGGACCGGGGAGGGAAGCAAGGGCATCTCCTGTTTCCTGGTCCCGAAAGATCTCGACGGCCTGAGCTTCGGCAAGCCCGAGGAGAAGATGGGCCTGCACGCCGTACCCACCACGTCGGCCTTCTACGACAACGCGCACATCGACGCCGACCGGCTCATCGGTGCCGAAGGCCAGGGTCTGCCGATCGCGTTCTCGGCGTTGGATTCCGGGCGACTCGGCATCGCCGCGGTGGCGGTGGGGATTGCGCAGGCGGCCCTGGACGAGGCCATCCGGTACGCAGGAGAACGAACCACGTTCGGGCGCAAGATCATCGACCACCAAGGCCTGGGTTTCCTGTTGGCCGATATGGCTGCCGCCGTGGTGAGCGCGAGGGCCACCTATCTGGACGCTGCCCGGCGCCGCGATCTCGGCTTGCCCTACGGGCAGCAGGCCAGCGTGGCCAAACTGATCGCCACCGACGCCGCGATGAAGGTGACCACCGACGCGGTGCAGGTGTTCGGCGGGGCCGGCTACACCCGCGACTACCGGGTGGAACGCTTCATGCGCGAGGCGAAGATCACTCAGATCTTCGAGGGCACCAATCAGATTCAGCGACTGGTGATCGCCCGGGGGCTCTCCGGCGGATGACGACGACGGCTCGGCCGCTTCCCGGATGGTCGGTGCCGCTCTTCTTCATCGCCGGCGCCCTGTCCCAGTATCTGGGCGCCGCCGTGGGTGTCTTCCTGTTCGAGACCACCGAACCGGCTACTGTCGCGTGGCTGCGCGCGGCGGCGGCCGGGGCGGTGCTGGTGTGTTGGCGCCGGCCCTGGAGAAGACGCCGCCAGGTGCCGTGGACGCGGCAATCCGTGCTCATCACAACGGGTTTCGGGATGGTGACCGTTTTGATGAACGTGGCGTTCTACGAGGCGATCGCGCGGATCCCGTTGGGCACGGCGGTCGCCATCGAGTTCGCCGGTCCGGTTGCGGTGGCCGCGTTGGGACCGCGCCGGCCACGTGATCTGGCCGCCGTCGCCCTGGTCGCGGGCGGCGTGGTGCTGTTGGCCGGTGTGCAGGGCAGCGCCGATCTGGTGGGTGTCGTCTGGGCGTTGACCGCCGCGGCACTGTGGGCGGGGTACATCCTGTTCGGTAAACGGGTGGCCGACACCGGCGCCGGCCTGGACTCGTTGGCACTCGGAATGGCGGCCGCGGCAGTGGTATTGGCGCCGCTGCTGATCACGCTGCAGTGGCGGGTCGATGCGTCGGTGTTCGGCGATCCGCGGCTGTGGCTGCTCGGCGCCGGTGTCGGTGTACTGTCGAGCGCCATCCCGTACGCGCTGGATCAGCGGGTGCTCACCAGCATCGGCCGGGCCCGGTTCGCCCTGCTGCTGGCGCTTCTTCCCGCAACCGCGGCGGTGGTGGGAGCGGTGGTCCTGGCGCAGCGTCCCAGCATCGCCGAAATCGCCGGTATCACCATGGTGATGGCGGCGCTGGCTCTGTCCAGCCGGGCCGACGGGTGACGGCCGCGGAGAAATCGGACCTCAGTCGGGCACCGTGATGGTGGTCGTCGCGCCCCCGCCCGGGGTGGCGGTGAAGTCGATGGTCCCGCCGCTGGCTTCCACGGCCACCACCAGCGAGGCCAGTCCGATGTGCCCTTCGGTCACCGATTCGGCGAGCACCGCAGGGTCGAAACCGACGCCGTTGTCGACGATGGTGAGCGCCAGCATCTGGCCGCTGCGGCGCAGGTCGACAGAGATGCGCGTGGCCTGAGAGTGCTTGTGCGCGTTGGCCAGCAGCTCCCGGGTGGCGCGGTACAACAGCGCCTGTGCCGGCGGCCGGCCGACCTCCTGGGCGTGGATGTCGACGGGCACCCGGGTCCGCTGCTCATGCCCGCGGGCCAGTTCGGTGATCCCGGCGGTGAGACCCACCTGGGCGAGCACCGTCGGATGCAAAGTGCTGACGGTGCTGCGTAATTGGGCCACGGCGTCGCGCAGTGCGGAGTCGATGCGGTCCACCGCCTCGGACTGCCCGTCGCGCAAGTCATCGAGATCGAGCCGGACGGCCAGCAGATTCTGTAAGGGTCCGTCGTGCAGCTGCTCGGCCAACTGCCTGCTGTGCCGCTCATCGGCGAGCAGCGACTCGGCCACCAGCCGTCGGCGCACCTCCAACAGCCTGCGCACCCGAGCCGAACGTCGCGTCAGGACCACCGACAGCGCCGTCGTCGCCGCAGCCAGCCACAGCAGGCAACCGAATTGGACGTACACCACGTCCGGAAAGCCCACGGTGTCGTCGCGCCGGGAGTAGAAGATCCACGCGAACAGGTAACAGAGCGCGGTGCCGACACCGAGTGCGGCGGTCAGGGCCGGGCGGTCCAGGAACGCCACCGAGATCGGCACCAGGAAGAACACCGGCAGCAACCACGCCGTCGCACCCCCGGACACCACACACAGCGCCAGCACCGCGGCCAAGTCGATACCCCAGGAAAGGGGCACGCCCCACCCCGCCCAGCCGGCTATCGGGCGGGTGAGCACCAGTACCAGCCACGCCGTCGCCGCCGCCGCGTAGACCACCAACACCGTGGCGTACACCGCAGGCAGCCAGTGTTCGACGCCTTGGGCGTACACCAGCAGCGCGATCAGTCCGATCAGCGGCAGCCGCAGACAACCGGCGACGCGGACCGGGTCGGTGGCCAACAAATCGGGTGGGCGCAGCAACCCCTACTCCAACAACCCGCGCCGCATGGCCTCGGCCACCGCGGCCGCCCGGTCCCCGACCCCGAGTTTCTCGTAGAGGCGCTGCACATGCGTCTTGACCGTGGACGGCGCCAGGAACAGCTGCTCGGCGATCGCCGGAATGCTGCGGCCCGACGCGATCAGGCCCAGCACTTCGCGTTCGCGGGCACTGAGGGCGGGGCCGGCCGGCTCGGCGCGGCGCCGGATCTCCACCGCCAGGCCCGACGCCAGCCGGGGTGCCACCACGTCGCGGCCCTTGGCGCAGTCCAGGACCGCACTGACGATCTCGGCGCGGGTCGACTCCTTCGGCAGGAAGCCCGCGGCGCCCTGCTGCAATGCGTGATAGACGACGGCGGGATCGTCGTGTGCCGAAACCAACAGCACACGGGTGACCAGGCCGTCACGAAGGGCGGCCGCCGCCACACCGGCGCCGTCGAGGCCCGGCATCTGGTAGTCCAGCAGCGCCACGTCCGGCCGGTGCTCGGTGATGGCCTGCAGCGCCGCCAGACCGTCCGGCGCTTCGGCCACCACGTCGATGTCGTCGCTGCTGTTCAGGGCACGAACCAGGCCGTCGCGGAACAACGGATGGTCGTCACCGACCACCACCCTGACCTTCGGTCCCGACATGGTCACGCAGCTTTCCACATCGGGGTTGTCCCCCGATCGGTGGACACCGGATTCAACCTGCTCATCCGCCGGCAGGTGGACAGACATCGGGTCGCGGCCGCGGGAGAGTAATCACATCGGCAGCACGCCCCCGAGGACAGGAGAACGGACATGAAGCTCTTCACCAATCAGAAGGTCGCCCGCTACGTCGCCGCCCCGATGATCGGGCTGAGCATCCTCGGCGGGACCACCCTGGCCGTCGCGGACGCCACCACCTCGGCGACCGGCGACCCGGGGACAAGCCAAATCGTCTCCAGCGCAGACGGATTCAGCGGCTACGCCGCCTGAGAACCAGGAGATTCAGGACATGTTCCGCACGATTTCCCGCCGGATCACAAGCGCCCTGGCCATGCCAGTGCTGGCCGCAGGTTTGATCGGCGGGGGTGCGGTCGCCCTCAGCGGCGCGGCCTGGGCTGCCAACACGGAGCCCGCCGCGCCCGCTGTGGTGGCGGTGGCCACCGCACAGCCTCCCACCGGACACCGTTCACTCGGTCCGGCACCGGCGGCGACGACGCCGGTGGAACCCGCTCGGTACACGGACAGGTTCAACGGCGAACCCGTCCAGTACCTCACCAGCCTCTGACGAGGCGTCCTCCACAACCCCACCCACGACGCGAAGGAGGTGCCGTCACGTAGCAGACATCGCTCCTATTCCGTATTTTCCGCAGCACCCCGGCGCACCCCCTCGCGCCGGGGTGCTGGGGTTTTTCAAGCACCGCGAAGCATGCCCGCCGATTTATCGAATCAAGTTGCGTAAATTTCCTGCTACATCCAATCCGGTTGTCCCACCTGGGGCCCGACGCGGTGTTGCGCGGCGCCGTGCGCGCCGCGCTCGGCCGATTCGACTGGGCCACCCGGACCGCACTGTCCGTCGAGCTCGCGCATCGCTTCCGGGTCTGAACACCGCGCCGGGCACCTGTCTCGACGCGTGTCATATCGTGACGGTCATGGACTTCGCGATGTCGGCAAAAGCGCAGGACTACCACCAACGGCTCACCGCGTTCATGACCGAACACGTGATCCCCGCCGAGGCGGCCTACGACGCCTACCGGCACGAGAAAGGCCCCGGTGATTTCACCGTGCCGCCGGTGGTCGAGGAGTTGAAGAGCAAGGCGCGCGAGCAGGGACTGTGGAATCTGTTCCTGCCCGCGGTGTCGGGGCTGACCAACCTGGAGTACGCGCCGCTGGCCGAACTGTCCGGCTGGAGCATGGAGATCGGGCCCGAGGCGCTGAACTGCGCGGCACCCGATACCGGCAACATGGAGACCCTGCACCTGTTCGCCACCCCGGAACAGAGCAAGCAGTGGCTGGAACCGCTGCTGGCCGGTGAGATCCGCAGTGCGTTCTCCATGACCGAGCCCGCGGTGGCCTCCAGCGACGCCCGCAACATCCAGACCCAGATCGTGCGCGACGGTGACGACTACATCATCAACGGCCGCAAGTGGTGGACCTCCGGCGCCAACGATCCGCGCTGCAAGATCCTGATCGTGATGGGCCGCACCAACCCCGACGCGGCCAGCCACCAGCAGCAGTCGATGATCCTGGTGCCCGTCGACACCCCGGGTGTGCAGATCCTGCGCTCCACCAGCGTCTTCGGCTGGCAGGACCAGCACGGCCACGCCGAGATCGTCTACGACAACGTGCGGGTGCCCGCGTCGAACCTGTTGGGCGAGGAGGGATCCGGTTTCGCCATCGCGCAGGCTCGGCTGGGACCGGGCCGCATCCACCACTGCATGCGTGCCATCGGTGTGGCCGAGCGGGCGCTGGCGTTGATGGTGGACCGCGCCAACACCCGCATTGCGTTCGGCAAACCACTGGCCGAGCAGGGCATGGTGCAGCAGCAGATCGCCTTGTCGCGCAACGAGATCGACCAGGCCCGGCTGTTGTGTCAGAAGGCCGCGTGGACCATCGACCAGCACGGCAACAAAGAGGCCCGCAATCTGGTGGCCCAGATCAAGGCCGTCGCCCCGCAGATGGCCTGCAATGTGATCGACCGCGCCATCCAGGTGCACGGCGGCGCCGGCATCAGCGATGACACCGTGTTGGCCCGGATGTACGGCTGGCACCGCGCGATGCGCATCTTCGACGGCCCCGACGAGGTGCACATCCGGTCCATCGCCCGCGCCGAGATCGGCCGGGAGAAGAGCGCACTGGCCGCGGCGGTGACGCCGTGACACTGGGCGGCGCCTGGAACTTCCGCGACGTCACCGAGTCCACCGGGATCCGGCCAGGCCTGTTGTTCCGCTCCGGCGAGCTCAGCAACCTCGACGACTCAGGACGAAATCAGTTGCAGGCGTTGGGTATCGGCGACGTGGCCGATCTGCGGTCGGCGATCGAGGTGGACAAGCACGGCCCCGGTCTGGTGCCCAACGGAGTGCAGATCCACTTGCTGCCGTTCATCGACACCGTGGTCACCGACGGTGAGGCCCCGCACGAGCATGCCTTCCAGCGGTTGATGACCGAGAAGCCGTCCGACGAGTCCACCTCGTCCGCCGCGCGGCGATACATGGCCGAGGAGTACCGCGGTTTCGCGAAGTCACCGGGCGCGCGACGGGCCGTGCACCGGGTGATCACCCTGCTCGGCGAGCAGCGACCGGTGCTGGCGCACTGCTTCGCGGGCAAGGACCGCACCGGCTTCACCGTCGGCGTGGTGCTGCGGGCCGCCGGCGTCGATGCTGACGCGGTGATGGCCGACTACCTGGCCAGCAATGCCGCCTCCCCCCAGCTGCGCGAGCAGATCCTGGCGCGGGTGCGTGCCCGGTTCGACGGCGAGATCCCCGAGGAGATGGCCGAGCTGACCGAGACCCGGCTCTCCGATGATGTGCTGGGCGTGCGCGAGGAGTATCTGGACGCCGCTCTGCGCGTGCTGGACGACGAGCACGGTTCACTCGACGGGTACCTGGCCGCCGCGGGTGTCACGGCCACGGACCTCGACAAGCTGCGGGCGGCGCTGCGGTAGAGGGATTTGGGCGCGTTCGTAACCGCTGAGCGGTTACGAACGCGCCGAAATCACCAGAAGGCGACGGCACAGACCCAGACGACGGTCGAGGCAAGCGCGCCGACGAGTTCGACGCCGACCGACAGGGCCACCCCTTTGAGGGCGTGCACGGTCGACACCCAGGCGCGTGTCGAGTCCCGCCGGACACCGAGTTCGGCCAGGAACACCCCCAGCACGAAGCCCAGCACCAGCCCCAGCACCGGCACCACGAAGAACCCGATGACGCCCAGCACCGCGCCGGCCACCAGACTCTTCGTGCGTACATCGGCGCGGCGCATGCGTTTGACGGGCCAGGTGTACTTGATCACCTCGGCTGCGATGAACAGCGCCGCGACGATACCGAGGGTCACCCAGGCCACCGTGGTGCCCTCGACCCACGCCCACACCGCGATCGCGGCGAACACCAACAGCCCACCGGGGAGGATCGGCACGACGATGCCGGCCAGGCCGACGGCGATCGCCAGCGCGACGAGAACGACGCCTAGAGTGTCCATTCGCGATCCGTTCCCACGCTCGTAACCTACGGCTCGAGCACGAGCTTGCCCAACACCCCGCCCTCAGCGAGCGACTGCAGCGCGGCCGCGCCGTCGGCCAGCGGGAACCGCTGTGGCGGTGGCGGCCGCAGCCCGCCCGCCACCAGCTGAGCGATACCGGCGCCGATCTTGGCCTGCGCCCCGGGTGTCCGGTTGACGAACTCCCCGTAGCCGACGCCGAGCACCCCGACGTTGCGCAGCAGCAGGCGGTTCACCTTGACGGTCGGGATACCGCCGGCAGCAAAACCGATGACCAGCAGTCGTCCTTCGGTGGCGATCACCCGGATGGCGTCGTCGAAGGTCTGCCCACCCACCGGGTCGACCACCAGATCGGCCCCGCGCCCGTCGGTGGCATCACGCACCGCCTGCGGCCAGCCCTCGGTCAGGGGTAGCACCACGTCGGCGCCCAGACCCTTCACGAAATCCATGGCGTGCGGGCGATGCACCATTGCGATGACCCGGGCGCCGAGCGCTTTGGCGATCTGCACCGCCGCGGTGCCCACCCCGCCCGCCGAGCCGAGCACCAGCACCGTCTCACCCAGCTGCAACGCGCCACGGCGGGTCAGCGCGAAATACATCGTGTAGTAGTTGCCCAGAAGCGCGGCGGCCTGGGCGTCGTCGATACCGTCGGCGGTGGGCACCACACTGTCCGGGGACACCGCCACCTGCTCGGCGTAACCGCCCATCATGGTGAAGGCCGAAACCCGCTGCCCCACCGACAATCCCGAGGAGTCCGGGGCCGAGCGCACCACACCGGCCACTTCCATACCCGGGATGAACGGCGGAGGCAGCTTCAGCTGGTACTCCCCGCGGGTGAGCAGCAGATCCGGGAAGCAAACCCCGGCCGCGCGGACGTCGATCACCACATCGCCAGGGCCGCCGGTCACGTCGGGCACATCCGTGAAGGACACACCCGACGGGCCGGAAAGCTCCTGGACTACAACAGCTTTCATCTAGCGGAGGTTGAAAGCCGCTGCCTTGGCGGCAGACAGATCGGTGATCTCCGACCACTTCTCGGCGATGTCATCCACCGACGGCGGCGTCGAGAAGGTGATGCCGTCGTTCTGGAACAACGCGGTGCGCTGCACCTTGCCGCCACCGACGATGAAGATCGAGTCGGTGTCGGCCAGTTCCTCGGTGCACAGGTAGGCCACCACAGGGGCGACGAACTCCGGGGTCAGGTTCTTGAGCACCTCGGGCGGCAGGATGTCCTCGGTCATCCGGGTGGCGGCGATGGGGGCGATGGCGTTGGTCTTGATGTTGTACTTCGCGCCCTCCTGGGCCAGCGTGTTGATCAACCCGACCAGACCCAGTTTCGCGGCGCCGTAGTTGGCCTGCCCGAAGTTGCCGAACAGACCGCTGGTGGACGTCGCGACGACCACGCGGCCGAAGCTCTGTTCGCGGAAGTGCGGCCATGCCGCCCGGATCACGTTGTAGCCGCCGTACAGATGGACCTTGAGCACGGAGTCCCAGTTCTCGAAGGTCATCTTGTGGAAAGTGCCGTCACGCAGGATGCCTGCGTTGCTGACCACGCCGTCGATCTTGCCGAACTCGTCGAGGGCGGTCTTGATGATGTTCTCTGCGCCTTCGGGTTCGGCCACGGAGTCGTAGTTGGCGACGGCGCGACCGCCGGCCTCTTTGATCTCGTTGACCACCTGGTCGGCCATCGCGGAACCGGAGCCGGTGCCGTCACGCGAGCCGCCGAGGTCGTTGACCACCACCGAGGCACCCTCACGGGCCAGCGTCAGCGCGTACTCACGTCCGAGCCCACCACCGGCACCGGTGACGACGACGACACGATCTGCAACTCCGGGCATGTGCTTCCTTTCTCCGACTGACACTCAGAAGATCTTGCGCGCCAACTTCCACGCCTTCTCTGTATACGGGGGGTAGATCACTGCGGATAAGTCGGGTCGGGTGGGTTTGGTCAGCACCGACTTGCGGTGGCTGAACTCCTCGAAGCCGAACTTGCCGTGGTAGGCGCCCATCCCGGACGGTCCCACCCCGCCGAAGGGCAGCTTGCTGGTGGTGAACTGGAACAGCAGCTGGTTGACCAGCATGCCGCCGGCCGGCACCTCCTTGATCACCTTCTCGCGGATGGCCTTGGACTTGGTGAACAGGTAGACGGCCAGCGGTTTGGGCCGGGCGTTGACGAAAGCGATTGCCTCGTCTTCGGATTCGACGGTCACCACCGGCAGGATGGGACCGAAGATCTCGTCACGCATCAACGGCTCGTCCAGGTCGGGATCGACGACGACGGTGGGCTGGATGCGCAGCTGGGTGGCGTCGGTGGCGCCACCCACGGCGACGGTGCCCTTGGTGGCCGCCAGCGAGGTGGACAGCCGGTCGAAGTGGCGCTGGTTGACGATCCTCTTGCCGCTGGGGTTGTTCGCCTCGAACTCAGCCACCGCCTCGCCGATCTTGCTGACCAACCGGTCCCGGATGGTGGCATCAGCCAGCACATAGTCGGGCGCGATGCAGATCTGGCCGGAGTTGATCAGCTTGGTCCAGGCGATGCGCTTGGCCGCCACGTCGATATCGGCGTCGCGGGACACGATCACCGGGCTCTTGCCGCCGAGTTCCAGTGTCACCGGCGTCAGGTGGGGCGCCGCGCCCTCGTACACCCGGCGGCCGATGTCGGTTCCCCCGGTGAAGCAGAGCTTGTCGAAGCCCTGGGCGATGAGTTCCTGGCTGACGGCGCCGTCCCCCTCGACGACCACCACCGCTTCGCGATCCAGGTACCGGGGCACCAGTTCCGCCATCAGGGCCGACGACGCCGGCGCCACCTCCGACGGTTTGAGCACGACGGTGTTGCCCGCGGCGAGGGCGCCCACGGCCGGGCCGAGGGTCAAGGCGAACGGGAAGTTCCAGGCGCCGATGATCAGCACGGTGCCGTAGGGCTCGTACTCCACCCAGCCGCGGCCGGGCAGCTGCGAGAACTCCAGCAGCCGGTGTCTGCGTTTGGTCCACTTGCCGACGTTGCGGGCTGCGTCGCGGGCCTCGCTGGCGGTGCTGGCGACGTCGGCGAGCCAGGACTCGAAGGGGCTGCGGTCGAGGTCTTGGGCCAGCGCCTCGGCGATCCGGCCCTCGTTCTCGGTGACCAGCTTCTCCAGCGCTTTGAGCTGGGTGCGGCGCCATTCGATCGAGCGGGTTCGGCCCGAGGCGTAGACCTGGCGAAGGCCCGCGACGATCGCGGGTATGTCGGCGGGTGCGGAGGTGGCGGGCGCTACGGAATCGGTGGTCATCGCAGTCCTTCCTGACCGGCGGAAGCCTCATGGTAACCAACCACCCGGTTGGGCGACAGGGGGTCGCGCCGGACTGCGGCCGCGCCCGTCAGCCGCGTTCGGCCACCACGAACCGCGAGAACGAGTCGTCGCCGTCCTGCAACGGGACCTCGACCCAGCGCCCGAGCCGTTTCATCTCGTCCCGGGACTCGACGAACGTGGCACGCCAGCCGTGCGCGTTGAGCCAGTCGGCGAGATCTGCCCGGTCGGGTTCGTCGTAGGTGAGGTCCTGGATATCCGGCATCTGCGTCATCCCGAGCTTCTCGGCCACCCCGGAGAAGCGTTCGCGCATCTCCTCACGACGGTCGCTGGCCTGCGTGCGCATGGTCTCGGCCGCGATACGGCTCCCCGGTGCGCTGAGCTCCCCGATGTTCTCGAACAGCCGGTCCTGCGCCTCGGCCGGCAGGTACATCAGGAGCCCTTCGGCCAGCCAGGCCGTGGGCGCAGCGGGATCGAATCCCGCTGATTTCAGCGCCGCCGGCCAGTCGAAACGCAGATCGACGGGCACCTCGTGGCGGCCGGCGGTGGGCGTGACGCCGTGCTGGGCCAGCGTGTCGGCCTTGTACTGGAGCACCAACGGCTGGTCGATCTCGAAGACCTCGGTGCCCGCGGGCCACTCCAGCCGGTAGGCGCGGGAGTCCAGACCCGAAGCCAGGATGACGATCTGCCGGATCCCGGCGGCGGCCGCGTCGGCGTAGTAGGCGTCGAAGAAATGGGTGCGCACGGCCTGGTAGTTGCGCATGTGCGTGAAGATGACCGCCATGTCGGCGTCGATGTCGGCGAGCTTGGCGGTCAGTCCGCTGTCGAGGACGCTGTCCCAGACACCGGTGCCCGCGCCGTCGACCAGGATCCGCGCGTAGGGGTCACGGATCAGCGGGTCAGGCTGGTCGGTCTCGAAGGCCCGGGCGGCCGCCACCATGACGGCGGTGCTGCCCACACTGGTGGCGATGTCCCAGGTGTCATCGTGACTGCGCAGTGCACTCATCAGGAGGGTTCCTCGATCACGGGCCGGCGGGTTGCCGGCGTTCGGTGGCCATCGTAGCCAGATACTTAGGCCACCTAGCTGCCGAGCCCGTAGAGGTCAGACCTGGAACTCCCAGAGCTTCTGTTGCAGAAGGAGTTTCAGCTGATCGGTGATGCGGTCCAGACCGTCGTCGCCGCCGACGAAACCGGCGTAGAAGCCCATCCCCCACAGCACGGCGACCAGCATCTCCACCAGCGCCTGCACATCGGTGTCGGTGCGCAGTTCACCGGAGCTGATGGACTCGTTGACCGCCCACCTGACGAACTGCCGCGAGGTCTCCAGCGAATCGTTCGTCGCCTGGTTGAGCTCGGGATGGCGCTGCGATTCCAGCACCGCGGTGACCAGGAACGCCGCTGCCGACCGGTCTTTCTCGTCGGCCTGCACCGCCGCCGAGATGAAGGCCACCAGACGGTCCACCAACGAGGTCGCCGCCTGCGCGCGATCGGCGCCCGCGGTCACCACCAGACTGTTGGTCTGCTCGACGAGTTCTTGGTACAGCAGCCGCTTGCTCGCGAAGTAGTGGTTGATGGCAGGGCGGGTGAGATCGGCGCGGATCGCAATGGCCTGAAAGGTAGCTGCGTCATATCCGAGTTCACTGAACACCTGACGGGCTGCATGCAAAATTCGCTCCCGGGTTTCAGCAGCCTTCGCTGCCGGAGGACGACCGGGGCCCCTACTTGCGGTATGCGGCACGGTCAAATTGTGCCATAGGTCACTGGCTGACCTTTTCCCATATTCGCGACACGGAGTTGCGCGCCGATCTCGATCATCAAACTACGACCCCCTGAGATTCGTGAGCAGGCCCCGAATAAACGATTGTCGCACCGGCTCGAGACCGCCGCCATCACCACCGCCACCCCCGCGGTCGTGTCATCAAAACGTCACACTATCTGGCCCGATGCGGAAGTGCCGCCGAAAAGGCGCAACGTCGCGATCCCGCCGCCGCGACCGCTCGTCGCGACGAAAATCGCATACAAATGCCGAGGTGGACTACTGAATTTGCCAAATAATTCGCGCGTTGTGCGCTGGGGTATAAAACAGCCCGGCACCCTGTTTTAGGGTGGGGATTATGGCGACGGTTGTGACCAGAGAGGCCTACTTCAAGACGGGTATTGGAGTGCTGGCAGACCTGGGTTATGGGGGGCTCAAACTCGCCGAGGTGTGTAATCGGCTCGGAGTCACGACGGGCTCGTTCTATCACTACTTCAACAACTGGGCCGAGTACACCCATGAGTTGGTGGAGCACTGGCTGACCAGCTTCACCCGCGAGCGGGTCACCGCATTGACCGCCGAAACCGACCCGCACCGGCGCCTCGACCTGATGATCGAGATGGGCCTCGGACTGCCCTTCGATGCGTACGCCGCGGTTCGCGCCTGGAGTTCGGTGGATCCGCGCGTCCGCGCGGTCATCACCACACTCGATCAGATCCGCTACGACATGGTGCACTCGTCGGCGGTCGAGATCCTGGGCGACGAACGCCAGGCTGATGTGTTCGCCAAATGGGCGATCTATCTCCTGGTCGGTTACGAACAGTGCGCCCTGCCCCGCGATCTGGACGCGTTCACCTGGGTCGCCAAACAGCAGTTCCGCAGCGCTCTGGACAACGGCACCCTGGGGTCCGTGCCGGCCCCACGGCCCGACCGGACCTAGCCTCTACGGTTGAACCCATGAAGACCCCCGGCATGCTGCTGCGCCGGGCGCTGGACCGGGTCGAGAACCGCGATCCCGAGCTGGACGCTTTCCGGCGTGCGGCGCGCGCGGCGATGGTCATCCCGATCTCGGCCGGTATCGGCTTCGCGGTCGGCAACGGCCAGACACCGCTGTTCGCGATCTTCGGATCAATCGCACTGCTCATCGTGGTCGACTTCCCCGGGAACCGGGCGGGACGGGCGGTCTCCTACGCCGGACTGGCGGGCATCGGCGGGGTCCTGATCACGCTGGGCACGCTGGTGGCCCCGCATCCCTGGCTGGCGGTGGCGGCGATGTTCATCCTCGGTGTGGCGGTCACCTTCGCCGGCGTGCTCAGCACGTCGATCGCCGCGGGTCAGCGCGCAACCCTGCTGACGTTCGTGCTGCCCGCCTGCACGCCCGCCGGTCCCGTCGGGGAGCGGCTGCTCGGCTGGCTGATCGCGCTGGCGGTGTGTGTCCCGGCCGCCCTGTTCCTGCTGCCGCCCCGCCATCACGACGACCTGCGCCGCCACGCCGCCCGGGTGTGCGGGGCGCTGGCACACCACCTCGAAGGGCACGACGACCGCAGGGCCGTGAACCGGGCGATGAACGCGTTGTGGGCCAACTACGTCGGCAGCGATTTCCGGCCGGTCGGCCTGACCGCCGGCAGCAGGGCCCTGGTCCGGGTGATCGACGACCTGGAATGGCTCTGCGACCGGGTTCAGGAGGAGACGGCCGACAACCTCGGTGTGATGACCGAGCCCGCGGTGCGGGTGCTGCGCGCTTCGGCACGGCTGCTGCGGATCGCGCGGGTGGCCGACCGGGCGCCGGCGCGGGCCGAACTCGACGACGCGCTGGCCGACCTGCGCGAGGTGGCCCAGGGCCGCTACCGCGAGGACATCGCCGAGATGCTGGACGGCGGCAGCGACTCCGAAGCCGTCGAGATCGGCCGGCGCCTGCTCACCCGCCGGACGTTCGGGGCGACGGTGGGCGCCACCGGCCGGGTGATCGCCACCGCGGCGGCCGCCGATGCGCGCCCGGTCCTGATGCGGGTGCTGGGCCGCCGGCTGCCCGAGATGGGCGCCTCGGTACGTGTGCTCTCGGAGGCCGAAGCCGTCGCCAACATCCCCTCCGGCTACCTCGCCACCCGCGCCGTCGTCGTCCGTAACAGCCTGCGCACGGGTCTGGGTCTGGCCCTGGCCGTCGCCACCACGCATGTGTTTCCCGTGGAGCACGGCTTCTGGGTGGTGCTGGCCGCGATGTCGGTGCTGCGCAGCAGCGCACTGACCACCGGCACCCGGGTGTTCCGCGCCGTGATGGGGACGGTGCTCGGGTTCGTCATCGGCGCCGTGCTCATCGAGCTGATCGGTGTCGAGCCCGCCGTCCTGTGGCCGGTGCTGCCCGTCGTCGCCTTCGTCGCCGCCTACGTTCCGGAAGTCGCCTCCTTCGCCGCCGGGCAGGCAGCGTTCACCATGCTGGTGCTGATCGTGTTCAACCTGATCGCACCCAGCGGCTGGGCGGTGGGCCTGGTCCGGATCGAGGACATCGTGGTGGGCGGCGTGGTGGGGTTCGTGGTGTCGATCCTGTTGTGGCCCCGCGGTTCCGGAACCGCCGTCACCAACGCGACCACCGCGGCGTTCGCGGTCGGCACCCGGTATCTGCAGGCCGCCGTCTCGCGCATCACCCAGGGCGGCGGTCGGCCCGCCGACCGAGACCGGGTGACGGAGCTGAGCTACCAGGCGCTCACGGCGTCACGCACCGTCGATGACGGTGTGCGCCAATATCTTTCCGAGAGTGGCGGCCCCACCGACACCCGTGGGCCGGTGGTGCGCCGCGCGAATCGCGCGATCCGGCTGCGCATCGCGGCAGACCTGATCGCCGATATCGCCACGGTCCCGGACCCGGGCGCGTATCCACGCGCCCGGGCGGTGCTCGACCGGCACACGGCCCTGGTGTGCGACCGGATGTCGGGCCGTACCGACAAGCCGATCGGCGACGAGCCCCTCACCGCGGATTTCGTCCTGGCGTTGCGCACCGAGGCCCCCGCGGAGGACCACCCCATCGCCAACGCGCTTCCCCTGGTGACGGTGGCCGCCAACCTCGGTGAGCTGGAACTGCTGTATCCGGTCAAACCCGATGCGGCATCAACGCATTCGGCGGTATGACGCCGAAGCGTCCGGCGTTGAAGTCCTCCACCGCCTGGATGAGTTCTGACTTGGAGTTCATCACGAAGGGCCCGTACTGGAAGACGGGTTCGCGGATGGGTTTACCACCGAGCAGCAGCACCTCGAGTGCGGGCCGGTTGGAGTCCTGCCCGGCATCGGCGCTCACCGAGATCCGGTCACCGGGACCGAGCACGGCCAACTGGCCCTGCTGGATCGGGTTCTTCACCGGCCCCACCGTGCCTCGTCCGCTCAGCACGTAGACCAAGGCGTTGAACTCGCGGTTCCACGGCAGGTTCAGCTCGGCGCCCGGCTCGATTGTCGCGTGCGCCAACGTGATCGGGGTGTGGGTCGCACCAGGGCCGTGCTCCACCCCGTCTTCGGTCCTGATGTCGCCGGCGATGATGCGCACCAGCGCTCCGCCGTCAGCCGAGGACAGCAGGGCCGCCTGCTGCCCCTCGATGGACTGATACCTCGGCGCGGCGAACTTGTCCTTCTTGGGCAGGTTCACCCACAGCTGGATGCCGTGGAAGACGCCGCCGCTCTCGACCAGTTCGGCGGGCGGGGTCTCGATGTGCAGGATCCCCGAGCCTGCGGTCATCCACTGCGTGGCGCCATCGGCGATCAGCCCGCCGCCGCCGTGGGAGTCCTGGTGGGCGAAGCGCCCGTCGATCATGTAGGTGACGGTCTCGAACCCGCGGTGCGGGTGCCAGTCGGTGCCGCGGGGCTCACCGGGCTGGTATTCGATCTCGCCCATCTGATCCATGTGGACGAACGGATCGAGATCGGCGGCGCGCACACCGGCGAACGCGCGGACGACGGGGAAGCCCTCCCCTTCGTAGCCGCGGGGGCCGGTGGTGACCGACCGCACAGGGCGTTCGGTCTCCTCCGGCGACGGCGCGGACACGCGCGGCAAGGCCAACATGGTGGGCGTATCTACGGTGATGGCGGGCATATTCAAGCACCTCACTTGGGGTTGACAGCGATGCCCACTATAACCGGACTGGGGTCCGATTATTCCCCGGTCAGCCCAGCACGCGTGCCGCGGCGGCGCGCGCTTCAGCGGCGCTGGACGTGCGCAGGACAGCCTCCGCGGCATCCCGGCACTGCTGCAGCGTGACCGTCGACAGCTTGGCGCCCACCGCGCGCACGGCGGCCGCGGCCGCCGACAACGAGCTGACACCGAGCCCGGCCAGCACACACGCCAGCAGCGGGTCCGCCGCCGCCTCACCACACACCCCCACCGGCTTGTCGGCTTCGACCCCGGCCTTGGCGGCCAGCGCCACCAAAGCCACCACCGCGGGTTGCCAGGGGTCGGTGAGCGTGGCCAGCTCGGCAGACATCCGGTCGGCCGCCATGGTGTACTGCGCCAGATCGTTGGTGCCGATCGACAGGAAGTCGACGTGGGCCAGGATGCGGTCGGCCAGCAACGCTGCGGCGGGGACCTCGATCATCACCCCCGGCGTCAGCCCGTGGGCACGCACGCGCTCGGCGAAATTTCGGGCTTCCTCGGCCGTGGCGATCATGGGCGCCATCACCCACGGCGAGGTCCCGGTGCGCTGCGCCGCCGCCGCGATGGCGTCGAGCTGACGCTCCAGCAACCCGGGATTGCCCGCCGCGATGCGGATGCCGCGCACACCCAGCGCCGGGTTGGCCTCGTCGGGATGACCCGCGAACTTCAGCGGTTTGTCCGATCCGGCGTCGAGGGTGCGGATCACCACCTTGTGACCGGAGAACGCCTCGAGCACCTCGCCGTAGATCTGCGCCTGTTCGTCCACCGACGGTTCGGAGTCGCGGTTGAGAAAGCACAGCTCGGTGCGGAACAGGCCGATGCCCTCGGCGGGCACCTCCAGGGCGGCCCGGGCGGCGGCTCCGTCCTGGACGTTGGCCAGGACGGCCACCGGATGCCCGTCTGCGGTGGCGCCCGGACCCGCCCAGCCGGCGGTCGCCGCGGCGATGACGCCCGCCCGCTCGACCTCGGCCCGGGCCTCGGCAGGCTCCGGGTCGACGGCGATGAGCCCGCGGGTGCCGTCGAGCAGGACCCGTGTTCCGGCCTGCACGTCATCGAGGCCCCCGACCGCGACGACACACGGGATGCCGAGCTGGCGGGCGATGATGGCGGTGTGGCTGGTGGGCCCGCCCAGTGTGGTGGCCAATCCGACGACCAGGGCGGGGTCCAGTCCCGCGGTGTCCGCCGGAGCCAGATCCTCGGCGCACAGGATGGACGGCACGTCGGGCACCGGGACACCGGGTTCGGCCAGGCCGCTGAGTTCGGCCACCACCCGATCGCGGATGTCACGCAGGTCGGTCACCCGCTCGGCCATCAGACCGCCCATCTGGGAGAACAGATCGGTGAACTGTGCGACGGCGTCGACGGTGGCACGCACCGCCGGGCTGCCCTGACCGATCCGCTTCTCGGCGGCCCCCAGCCACGCGCGGTCCTGCGCCAGCATGGCCGTGGCGGCCAGCACTTCGGACGCCGCGCCGGTGGCGTGCGCCGCCCGGTCCCGCAGGCGTTGCGCCACTGCGTTCGCCGCGGCGACGAAACGGCTGACCTCCGCGGGACGGGCCGCTTCCTCGATCTCGGGCTGCGCGGCCAGCCGTTCCACCGGCACCGCGTGGCCGGGACGGATGACAGGCGCGTACTGGACGCCGGGGACCACCGGCACGCCCCGCAGGACGCTCCCGGCGACCTCACCGGCAGCAGGTGACACAGGTGCAGATGAACGGCTCATGTGAAGTAGATTACAACTTTCCCTTGACAAGTCAACACGTTCAAGCGTAAAACAACACATATCAACATTTAAACCGGCTTGAATCCCACACAAACGGGATTCCACTGATCTGGAGCGCCGTGTACCCCGAAGAGCGTCAACAGGCCATCGCCGCACTGGTGATGTCGCGTGGCCGCGCCTCGGTGACCGAACTGGCCGAGGCCTACGAGGTCACCACCGAAACCGTGCGACGCGACCTCGCCGTGCTGGACCGGGCCGGTGTCGTGCGCCGTGTCCACGGCGGCGCGGTGCCTGCCCGCGCTCTGCATGTCGTCGAATCCGGAGTCGCCGAGCGCGACAGCACCCGGGCCGACCACAAGGATGCGATTGCGCGCGCCGCCATGGAGTTCTTCCCCATCAGCGGCGCCAGCGTGCTGTTCGACGCCGGCACCACCACCGCGCGGGTGGCCGCGATGCTGACCCAGGAGCACGAGCTCACCGTCGTCACCAACTCGGTGCCCATCGCGGCGCGGGTGGCGACGTCACCATCGGTGTCACTACAACTGCTCGGAGGCCGGGTCCGCGGCCTCACCCAGGCCGCCGTGGGCGAGCAGGTGCTGCGGGTGCTCGACACCCTGCGCGTCGACATCGCGTTCATCGGAACCAACGGCATCACCACTTCGCACGGCCTGTCCACTCCCGACACCGAGGAGGCCGCCGTGAAGCGGGCCATGGTGCGATGCGCCAATTACGTTGTGGTCGTCTCGGATTCATCGAAGATCGGTCGCGAGGAATTCGTCAGCTTCGCCGCCCTCAGTGAGGTGGACGCGCTGATCACCGACAACGAGATCGCCGACGATGCACGAGCGGCACTGACCGAACACGGTCTCGAAGTGGTGATCGCGTGATCGTCACCGTCACACCGAATCCCAGTGTCGATCGCACCGTCACACTGCCGACTCCACTGACCCGGGGTGCGGTGCACCGCATCGCCACCGTGTCCACCGAACCCGGCGGCAAAGGCGTCAACGTGGCCCGGGCGCTGACCCTGGCCGGCGTCGACGCGGTGGCCGTACTGCCCGCCGCACACGGCGACCCGTTCATCTCCGCCCTGGCCGGGACCGGCGTGCCCTATGCGACGGTGCCGATCGGGGATGCGGTGCGCACCAACCTGGCGATCACTGAGAATGACGGCACCACAACCAAACTCAACGAGCGGGGCGCCGCGCTGGATCAGGCGTCGCTGGCTGCCCTGACCGATGCGGTGGTCAAGCGCGCCGCGGCCGCCGACTGGGTGGTGCTCTCCGGCTCGCTTCCTCCCGGCGCGCCGCAGAGCTGGTACGCCGATGTGGTGGCAGCCCTGCGGGGACTGCCCTGCCGTGTGGCCGTCGACACCTCCGAGGGGCCCCTGCTGGCGTTGGCCGCCCGCTTCGACGACGCGGCCCCCGACCTGCTCAAACCGAACAGCGACGAGCTGGCCAGCCTTTCCGGGCACTCACCCGCTGAGCTGGAAGCAGCCGTCGCACAGGGTAATCCGGAACCCGTGGTGTCAGCCGCACTGACCCTGCTGGGCCGCGGCGTCGGCAATGTCCTGGCCACCCTGGGCGCTTCCGGAGCGGTGCTGGTCAACAACACCGGCGCCTGGCTGGCCACCCCACCACCGATCATTCCGAGGAGCACCGTCGGCGCCGGTGACTCCTCACTCGCCGGTTACGTACGCGCCGACGTCGCCGGGGCGGAAGCGCCACGACGCCTGCAGATGGCGGTTGCCTACGGTAGCGCCGCCGCCGCGCTGCCCGGCTCGGCACTGCCCGCACCGGCCGACATCGACCTCGACGGGGTCCGCGTCGTGTCGATCTCGCCCCATCTCCTGTGAACCACGAACCGCCGAAACCCGAGGTGTCTGACATGACCAATCCACGCCAACCGATCACCGAGACGGGTCTGGTGCTGCTCGACGTCGACGGTGGCCCAGACAAAGAGGCGGTGATCGGCCGACTGGCCGACCAAGTCGCCGCCGTCGGCCGCTCCACCGACCCCGACGGTCTGCGGGGTGCAGCCATGGCCCGGGAAGCGCAGTCGGCGACCGGCCTGCCCGGTGGTATCGCCATCCCGCACTGCCGCTCGCCGTACGTGGACTCGGCGACCATAGGATTCGCCCGGCTGTCCCCGAAGGTGGATTTCGGTGCCCCCGACGGCCCCGCCGATCTGGTGTTCCTCATCGCGGCCCCCGATTCCGGCGGCGCTGAGCACATGAAGCTGCTCTCCAGCCTGGCCCGTGCCCTGGTACGACCCGATTTCGTCGCGTCACTGCGGGACGCCTCGTCGGCCGAGGAGGTGGTGGGCCTCGTCGAGGACGTGGTCAATCCCGCCCCCGCCCCGGCGCCCGCGGCCGCCCCGGCGCCGGCCGCGGAACCCGCTGTGGCCAACCAGAAGTCGATCGTGGCCATCACCGCGTGCCCCACCGGCATCGCCCACACCTACATGGCCGCCGATTCGCTGGCAGCCGCGGCCAAGCGGGCCGGCGTCGACTTCACCGTGGAGACACAGGGTTCCTCGGGCAGCACCCCGATGTCCGCAGCCACCATCGCCGCTGCCGACGCCGTCATCTTCGCCACCGACGTCGGCGTCAAGGACCGCCAGCGGTTCGCCGGGAAACCGGTGATCGCCTCCGGGGTCAAGCGCGCGATCAACGAACCCGACCAGATGATCACCGATGCCCTGGCCGCCGCCGACAACCCGAACGCCGCGCGGGTGGAAGGTTCTGCGGCTACCACGTCGTCCGCTCCGTCGGGATCCGCCGGCGTGGGCTGGGGTACCAGAACCCGGCAGATCCTGCTCACCGGTGTCAGCTACATGATCCCGTTCGTCGCCGCGGGTGGTCTGCTGATCGCGCTGGGCTTCCTGTTCGCCGGCTACGAGATCGCCAACACCCCCGAGGGCGGCTCACAGTCGTTCGGCAACATGTACGCCCTCGAGAACTCGTTGACCAACCTGCCCCCGGGCGGTCTCACCCAGTACATCGGTGCCGTGCTGTTCACCCTGGGCGGGTTGGCCTTCGGCTTCCTGGTGCCTGCGCTGGCCGGTTACATCGCCTTCGCGATCGCTGACCGGCCCGGTATCGCACCGGGTTTCACCGCAGGTGCGGTGGCGGTGTTCGTGGGTGGCGGCTTCATCGGCGGCATCGTGGCCGGTGTGATGGCGGGCTTCGCGGCGTTGTGGATCAGCCGGATCAACGTGCCCAAGTGGTTCCGCGGTCTCATGCCGGTGGTCATCATCCCGCTGTTCGCGTCGCTGATCATGGGCCTGCTGATGTTCTTCCTGGTCGGCCGTCCGCTGGCGTGGGTGAACACCAGCCTGACCGAGTGGCTGTCGAGCATGTCCGGCACCTCGGCTGTGGTGCTGGGCGTGATCCTGGGCCTGATGATGTGCTTCGACCTGGGCGGTCCGGTCAACAAGGCGGCCTACGCGTTCGCCACCGCCGGCCTGGCCGCGGCCACCACCGCGAGCTTCACCATCATGGCCGCCGTGATGGCCGCGGGTATGGTCCCGCCGCTGGCCATGGCACTGGCGTCGACGGTGCGGCCCGGACTGTTCACCGAGCCGGAACGCGAAAACGGCCGCGCAGCTTGGCTTCTGGGTGCCTCGTTCATCTCCGAGGGCGCCATCCCGTTTGCTGCTGCAGACCCCTTGCGGGTGATCCCGTCGATGATGGCCGGTGGCGCCGTCACCGGTGCGCTGAGCATGGCCCTGGACGTCCAGTGCCGCGCCCCGCACGGCGGCATCTTCGTCCTCTTCGCCATCGACAACAAGCTCGGCTTCCTCATCTCGCTGGTCGCCGGGACCGTCGTCGCCGCGGCGGCCGTGATCGCGGCCAAGCAGTTCCTCGGCGCCAAGCCCAGGGAAACCGCCCCGGCCACGACCGAACTCGCCGCGGCCTGAGGCCGAGGCTGGCGAGGCACGAGCCAGACGAAGGAGATCAGGCCAAAAGTCCGGGCCTGAAACCTGCGCCCAAACCGACACATGGGCCCAAAAGTACGAGTAGAACCCACCATTACGTCGATCTCGACACAGGAGAGAACAACAATGCACACCAAAACCGTCATCGTCGGCTCCGCCATCGGCCTGCACGCCCGCCCCGCCGCCATCATCTCCGAAGCCGTCGTCAAAGCCGGTGTCCCCGTCACCCTTTCGGTGGACGGCGGCGAACCGGTGGACGCCGGCTCGGCCCTGATGATCATGACCCTCGGCGCGGGCAACGGCGCCCAGGTGACCGTCGCCTCGGAGAACGAGGCGACGGTCGACGAGATCGCCAAACTGGTGCAGCAGGACCTCGACGCCTGAGGCTAAGCGGCGGTCTCGCCGGTCGGCATCAACCGGTCCAGCACGTCGGTGAGGGTGATCAACCCCACCGGCGCGTCACCGTCGGTCACCACGGCCAGATGCCCACGCGTTTCGCGCATGGTGCGCAGCGCCTCATACACCGGTGTCGCGCCGCGCAGTACCAGCGCCGGCCGCATCAGATCAGCCGCCGTGGCGCCCGGCCGCGCCGACAGGCTGTCGCGGACATGCACCACACCCTCCACACCGTCACCGAGCACCAGCAGCCGCAGATGCCCGGTGGCACGCGAGACCCTCTGCACCGCAGCGGGATCCGCGTCTGCGGTCACGGCGCTGGGCACCTCACCGGAGACCAGCTCCCCGACTGTCAACGCCTGCAACTCCAGCGCGCTCATCAGATTGGCGCTGTAACGCTCATCGAGTGTGCCGACCGTCGCCGAGTGTTCCACCAGATGCCGCAGAGTGTCCGGGTCCTGTCCGGAGGCCACCTCGTCGACCGGGGTGACACCGACCTTGCGCAGCATCCAGTTCGCGGCGTGGTTCAGTGCGATCAGCAGCGGCCGGAACACCGCCATGAACGCCCGCATGGGCAGCGCCAGCATGATTGCCGAACGCTCCGGGTGCGCGATCGCCCACGACTTCGGCGCCATCTCGCCCACCACCAGGTGCAGGAAGGTGACGATCACCAGCGCCAGTATGAAACCGGCGACGTCAGCCGCCCAGCCGGGCGCTCCCCAGGAGCTGAACAACGGCGTGAGCCAGTGGTGCACAGCGGGTTTGGTGATGGCACCGAGCGCCAGGGTGCACGCGGTGATGCCGAGCTGCGATCCGGCCAACAACACCGACAGCTCGCTCGAGCTGCGCAGCGCGGCGCGGGCGGAGCGACTGCTCGACGCAGCGTCCTCGATACGGTGCCTGCGCGCCGCGATCAACGCGAACTCCACGGCCACGAAGAACGCACTCGCCGCGATCAGCGCGACGGTGATGAGACCGGTGACCAACGGGCTGTTCATCGCTGGGCCTCCTCGGCGCGGACGGCGACGAACACCGACGAGGGCACGTGCTTGTCGACGGCCCGGATCTCGATGGTCAGCAGATCCTGCGGCTGCGGTTCGTCGGCCACCAGATCGGCGGCTTCGGGCTCCAGCGCCACCGCCACCGTGTCGCCGACAGCGGGCAGCCCGCCGGATTCGGCGATGGCCAGACCGGCGATGGTCTCGTAATCGCCCTCGGGCAGAAGGCGATCGAACAGCCGGTGCACCTCGTCGAGCGGGGTGTCGCCGGGCATCACCCAGCCGTCACCTTCGGCCACGGCGTCGTCGTCGGAGTCGGCATCGTGCTCGTCGTCGATCTCCCCGACCAATTCCTCGGCCATGTCCTCGATGGTGACCACACCGGCGAATCCACCGTATTCGTCGATCACCAGCGCCATCTCCTCGTCAGCGGCGCGCAGCGCCCCCAACACCGACGGCAGCGGCATCGCTGTCGGCACGATCACCGTTGGGCGACAACGTGTTCCAGCGGTTCCGCCGGACACCTCAGGATCCAGTAGATCCAGCATGCGCACCACACCGCGCAGATCATCGACGTCCTCCCCGACGACCGGGTACCGGGTGTGCCCACGGGCCATCAGCGCCAGCACGGCGTCAGCGGGTTCGTCGGCGTGCACCACATCCACGCGCGACCGCGGGATCATGGCGTGCTCGGCGGTCCGGGTCGGGAAGTCCAGCGTCCGGTCCAGCAGCGCGGACAGATCGCGCGGCAGCTCCCCCGCATCGCGGGAAGCGGCCACGATGTGCTCGAGATCCCTTGGCGTTGCCGAGTGTTCGACATCGTGCACCGGCTCGATACGCAGCGCCCGCAGCAGCAGGTTCGAGCTCTGGTCGAACAGCCAGATCAGCCAGCCGAACAACCGCAGATACCAGGTGGTCGACAACGCCAGCGCGCGGGCCACCGGCTCCGGCCGGGCGATGGCGAGGTTCTTGGGAAACAGCTCGCCGAAGAGCATCTGCACCAGCGTCGAGAACACGATTGCGGCCACCGCACCGATGGCGATGCCCACCCCGGTGGGCACGTGGGCGCCACCGAGCAGCACTCCGATGCTCTCGCCGATCAAGGGTTCGGCGACGTACCCGACCAGCAGGCCGGTGACCGTGATGCCCAGCTGGGCGCCCGAGAGCATGAACGACGTCCGTCGGGTCACGGCCAGCGCGCGTTGTGACGCGCCGTCACCGGATTCGGCGCGCGCTTTCAGGCGCGACCGGTCGACGGCCATATAGGCGAATTCTTGAGCAACGAAGTATCCGGTCAGCGCGGTGATGAAGAGCACCACGACGACGCCGAGCGCGATACCGGCAACCGCTGTCACCATCTCCCCACCTCCGGCCTGCAACTCGTCGCGGCATCAGTCCGGGGTGGGACGGGTCTTCGGGGTTCGGCGGGCAAGCGCCTCATCACTCCCTCTGCGGTCGATTTCGGATAGAGGATCCCGAGCATAACGGAATCCCACATCAACGCAGGTCAGCGCTCAGGTCGCAGCCTCGGAAGCCGAAATCCGGGCGCCGCAATGGCACAGTGGACAACCATGAAGCTGCGCAGAGTCCTGACCGACAATGTTCTGCACACCCAGCGGCTCCACGACGGAACCTGGCAGGAACTCCCGGGCGCGTCGCCGCTGGGGCCGTCCCCGTTCACACCGGAGTGGGAACTCGCCACTGCGAACCGTCACCTGCAGCACTCGAATGCACTGCTGCCGTTCACCCCGCTGTCGTTCCGCGACTTCCTGCTCAGCGAAACACACAACGTCAACGCCGCTCGCGGCATGCTGGCCCGGTTCTACCCAAAGCAGGCGCGTATCACCTCGGTGGCCGAAAGGCTCACGCGCCGAACGTTTCCCCTGTTCCGGCCGAAGAAACTCTTCTATCAACAACCGATCTACTACATGTCGAACGCCATGACGATCGTGCCGACGGGCACCCCGGTGGCCTTCCCCGGGTACTCCCACGGGCTGGATTTCGAGCTCGAACTCGGTTTCGTGTTGGCCGAACCCCTGCACAACGCCGGTCCGGCCGAGGCCACCGACGCCATCGGCGCATTCGTCCTGCTCAACGATTTCAGCGCGCGCGACGTGCAGCGCAACGAGATGAACAGCGGCCTCGGCCCACAGAAGTCCAAACACTTCCTCAGCTCCATGTCGGAGATCGCGGTCACCGCCGACGAGGTGCTGCCGCGTTTCGACACGCTCACCGGCTCGGTGGCGATCAACGGCGGGGTGGTGAGCACCGTCGGCACCTCCGGACTGCAGTGGACCATCGGTGACGTGCTGGCCCACGCCTCGCGCGATGAGCAGTTGTTGCCGGGCGAGCTGATCGGCCTGGGCACCCTGGCCGGCGGGTCCGGCATGGAGACCGGGAACTGGCTGCGTCCGGGCGACACCCTCCGTCTGGAACTCGACGGGATCGGAACCGTCGAACACGAGATCCTGCCGTGACGGGCACGTCCGGCGGACGGTTGGGCGCCTTCGTCCGGGAGTCGGGTTACCTCCGCAAGTGGCTGATCCTGGGGGTGTCCATCGGCGTCATCGCCGGCCTCGGGGCGGTGGTGTTCTACCTGGCGCTGAAGTACTCCACCGAGTTCCTTCTCGGCTATCTGGGTGGTTATGACGTCCCGACGGCGTTCGCCGACGGCAATGACCGCGGGTCCGAGGGCTTCGACCGCCCCTGGGCGATCCCGTTGATCACCACCGCCGGCGCGCTGGTCTCGGCGCTCATCGTCGCCGCACTCGCCCCGGAGGCCAAAGGGCACGGCACCGACAACGCCATCGAAGCGGTGCACACTGATCCACGCGCCATCCGCGCGCGGGCGGTCCTGGTCAAGATGGTCTCCAGCGCGCTCACCATCGGGTCCGGCGGTTCCGCCGGACGTGAGGGCCCGACGGCGCAGATCTCTGCGGGGTTCGGGTCGCTGCTGACCAGGTGGCTGGATCTGTCCGACGCAGACGGGCGGGTGGCGGTATCACTGGGAATCGGCAGCGGTATCGGCTCGATCTTCGGTGCGCCCCTGGGCGGCGCGGTCCTCGCGGCCTCGATCGTCTACCGCGAGGATTTCGATTACCGGGCCCTGATACCCGGCTTCATCACCTCCGGTACCGCGTATGCGGTGTTCGGGTCCATCGTGGGTTTCGACCCGTTGTTCGGTTACCTCGCCACCGACTATCGCTTCGACCCGGCGCAACTACCCTGGTTCCTGCTGGTCGGAATCGTCTCCGCCGCAGTCGGTTACCTGTACGCCAAGATCTTCTACGGCACGGTGGCGTTAGCGGATCGCCTCGCCATTCCGGGTGGGTCCGTTGTGAAACCGGCCGTCGGCGGTCTGTTGGTGGGCCTGCTGGCGTTGATGATTCCCCAGATCCTGTCCAGCGGTTACGGGTGGGTGCAGCTTGCGGCTGACCGGGACACTCTGATGGCGATACCGCTGTGGATCGTCATCGTTCTCCCGATCGCCAAGATCGTGGCGACCTCGCTGTCCATCGGGACGGGTGGCTCCGGCGGCATCTTCGGGCCCGGCATCGTCATCGGCGGGTTCGTCGGGGCCGCGATCTGGCGACTGGCCGAGTTGGCCGGTGCCCCAGCGCTTCCCGACGGGCCGGCGGTGTTCATGATCATCGCGATGATGGCGTGTTTCGGCAGCGTCGCCCATGCGCCGCTGGCGGTGATGATCATGGTCGCGGAGATGACGGGGTCATTCTCCGTGATTCCCGGCGCGATGGTGGGAGTGGGCATCGCCTACCTGCTGATCACCCGCACCACGGTGTCGATGTACCGGGCGCAGCGACTCGACCGGGACACCGCCGCAGCCGAACGCGGTGTCCTACCGGCCCGCAAGGCCACGGATTCCGAGTACTGATCCCGCCCAACATGATTCAGGCCCGCACCACAGCGGCGCGGGCCTGAATCGAGTGTTGGCTACTTCTTGGCCTTCTGCTTGGCCTTGCGGGCGGCTCCCTTTTCGGTGCTCTCGCCCGAGCTGACGATCTCACCGCCGGAGTTCTCCAGGTGTGCACGCACGAACCACTGGAACTTCTCCAGCTCGGCGGAGTGCCCGATCAACATGTCCTCCGACACCGGATCCAGGTCGCCGAGGGTTTCGATGTACTTGCGGGTGTCTTCGATCACCCCGTCGTACACCAGGTTCACCGCGGCCAGATGGGCGAGCACGTTGTCGCGACCCACAGAGTAGTCATCCCAGGTGCGGTCCTTGAGGATGGCGCCGGGGGTGCCCTGCGGTGACGCACCCAGCGCGGCGATGCGCTCGGCGGTTTCGTCGGCGTACCCGCGAACCAGTTCGACCTGAGGGTCGATCATCTCGTGCACGCCGATGAAGTTGGGTCCCACCACGTTCCAGTGCACGTGCTTGAGGGTGAGGTGCAGGTCGTTGTACGTGCTGAGCTGCTTCTGTAGCAGGTCGGTCACCTTGCGGGCCGTGTCCTGCGACATCCCGGGAACAGTGAAGCTAGGCATAGTTGCTCCTTTGCCTGAAGTATTTGCCGATCGGGTGTGGTGTACCCGGACTGCCGCTCCCGTAACAGGCTCAGGTCAGAGCGCAGAAATGTTCTGCACCGGCAGCCGTGGTCCCTGCCGCGGCTCATGCGCATACCCGCTGACGTACAACAGCCGCACCACGCGGTGCCGGTGCGGCCGCATGGGCTCGAGCAACTCGACCATCTCGTCGTCGTCCACCGGGTAACCGAGCAATGTCCAGCCGATCATCTTGCAGACGTGATAGTCGCCCACCGAGAGCGCGTCGGCGTCGCCGAAGGCACGCTGCGCGGTTTCGGCGGCGGTCCAGACGCCGACGCCGGGCAGCGACATCATCGCCGTACGCACCTCCTCAGGGGCACGGTGCACCAGACGCTCCAAGGAGTCGGCCCGCTGAGCGCACCCCACGACGGTCCGCGCACGTCCGGGGTCGATGTTGGCGCGGTGAAACTCCCATGACGGAATACGCCGCCACACCTCGGCCGCGGGAAACACCCGCATCCGCTCCGGCGCCGGCCCCGGAGCCGGTGTGCCGTACTTGGTCACCAGCAACCGCCAGGCGCGGAACGCGTCGGCGCCGGGCACCCGCTGCTCGATCACCGCCGGGATCAGCGCCTCGAGCACCTGCGATGTTCGTCCGAGCCGCAGGTGCGGCGCCTTGCGCAACGCGTCGGCCACCAGCGGGTGCGTCGGCACGAAGTCGCCGGCGTCATCGTCGGCGCCCAGGTATGCCGGGAGGCCGTCGGCGAATTCCGCTGCGCCCGGACCCCACATCTGCGCACGCACGGCATTCGGCGCGGTGCGGACGATCCGCGCCGTCACCGGCCCGGAAGTCAGCAGGCTGGTACGCCAGATCGCGCCGTCGGCAATCTGGAACGTCGGGTCACCCGAGCCGCGCCGCAGCGGGGACAGTGTGGCCCCTGGGCTGGCCGGGCCGTCGAAGATGACGGTGCGTTCGAGGGTGGTCAATCGTCGGTGACGCTGATCTCGGCTTTGTCCGGGTAGAACGCGACATGCCCGGCGATCGCCGCCACCGCGGGGTAGGGATGCTCGTAGGCCCAGATCGCGTCGTCGACGGTGGTGCCCCCAGCGGTGACGCTGTAGTAGCTGGCGTCACCCTTGTAGGGGCAGTACGTGGTGGTCGTGGTGCACGTCAGCCCGTGCTGCGCCACGTCGGTGAAGGGAATGTATTGCACCGCAGGGTAAGTGGATTCCTGCAGGGTCAGGGCGGAACGGGTGTCGGCGACCACGTCACCGTTGACCCGGACCACGACGCGGCCCGCGGTGGGCTCGATGGTGATGGGATGGTCGGGACCGGGCTGCAGGACCTTGCGCTGACCCATTCTGATACCTCCTGGCGATGCTCCAGAGTAGCTGTTCGGCGGCGCCGCGGCGGCTGCGCTTCCGGCTTGACTGCGCCGGGCTCACCCACCGTGACGGCCACTGTGGAGATCAACGCCGACCCCGGGCAGGTGTATGCCCTGAGCTCCCTGGAACGCCGGGGCCACCGCACGTCCTGTCAACGGCCACCGAATGCGTAGCGATGGTAGGTCGCCATGTTCCGCAGGGCGGGTACCGAACTCATCGCCGCGCCGAGGATTCGGTAGGCCCGCGGCACCGCACGGAAGCTGTCGGCCTGGAAGGCCGAGACCCAGGCCAGCAGCCGGGTTCCCGGAACGGCGCCGGTGATGTCATCGGGAGAATCGATGCCCCACGACAGCGTCGAGCCGGACCGCCGGACCACGGAATTGGTGAATTGCGCACGAATGCCGAGGCGGTTGAACGCGTCGAACTGCAGCTCACCGGACCCGAAGTGCTCGACCACCCGACGCAGCATGGCCACCCCGTCCTCACGCGTGAGGTACATGGTCAGGCCCTCGCCGATCAGCAGGGCGGGGCGGTCTGCGGCGATACCGGTCAGCCAGCCCGGATCCGTGACCGAGGCGGCGACGACGTGCGTGTGGTCACGCTGCGGATAGACCTGTGTACGCAGGCCGATCACCTCGGGGTGGTCGACATCGAACCACTCGACGCCCGGTCCGGGGTCCAGGCGGAACACCCGCGCGTCCAGGCCGCAGCCCAGGTGCAGCACCGCTGCTTTCGGATGAGCGGCCAGGAACTGCGCCGCCCAGTGGTCGAAGTGTGCGCTTCGGGTGGTCACCGCCGGGGCGCGGCGGGCGTCGATCGTGGTGCGGGCCCAGTCGTAGTCGATCTTCTCGACGGCCGCCTTGGCGAACCGATCGCCCAGGATCGGCCGGGGCGCGTCGGCGTCGAGCGCTTTGGCATACAGCGTCGCCAACATGGTCTGGGGCGGGCCGTTCAGATTCACGGGAACACCCATGAGTCCACGCTAGTCCGACGCGCGGGCCTTCCTGCGCTCCGCGCGCATATCCGCCCAGAACCGCGCGGCTTCGCGCACCGACTCCTGCACCGGCCGGGGCTCCCACTGCAGTTCGCGACGTGCCTTCGCGCAGTCCACGCGCGCTTCGGCCCGCATCAGCCGCACCGATTCCAGCGTCAGCCGCTCGTCCGTGCCGCGCAGTCGCGCCTTGAGTGTGCCGACGGCCGCCATGGCCCACAGCGCGGGCAGCGGAATGGTCCGTGTGGGTGGGTCCACGCCGGCCTCGTCGGCGGCTATCCGGACCACCTCGGCGTTGCTGATCATCCGCTCGGAGACCAGGTAGCGTTCACCCGGGCGACCGTGTTCGGCGGCCTTGATCAGTGCGTCTGCCGCGTCTTCGACGCCCACCGCCTCGAGTGAGATCCGGTCGAGTACAAACGGCATCTTCCCGAACACCGTCCCGGCGATCAGCGCGCCGTGCGGTGTCATGCCGTAATCGCCGCGGCCGTAGGTGCTGGCCACGCACATCGCCACCGCCGGCAGACCTTTGGTCCTGGCGTACTCCAACACCAGGTCCTCGGCCTGCACCCGCGAGCGGACGTAGGCCGTCAGTCCATGCCGGTCGATCTCGTCCCTCTCGGTGGCGACGCGCCCGTGCTTGCGCCCCACTGTCGAGTAGCTGCTGGTGAACACGAACTTCCGCAGGCCGCTCGAGACGGCCACGTCGAGCACCCCGCGCAACCCTTCGACGTTGGTGCGGAACAGCGGCGCAGGATCTCGCAACCACGCGCGGGTGTCGACCACGCAGTAGTACACGACGTCGCAGCCGGCCATCGCCGCGCGCACGGTGTCGAGGTCGAAGATGTCGCCGACGAACCGGGTGACGTCCAGGTCGTCGATGCTGACGGTGTTGGCGCTCGGCCGCACCATGACGCGGACGTCCTCGCCGGCAGCGACGAGCCGGCGCGTGACGTGCGAGCCGAGGAATCCGTTGGCGCCGATCACCAGAGCCGTCGTCCCGCGCCCGGTCCTCTCTCCCCCTCGTCCCCCGGGCTCGTCGACCGGGCTCATGAGCGTTTCCCGTACTTGGCGAACCACGCCGCCGCCTCGTCGTCGAGAGTGCCGAGTGCCTCCGCTTTGCGGCACCACTTGACGCTGGCCGCCACGAACCGCAGCGGGTTGTAGATGTCCTCCTGACGCCGCCATTTGCCGTCGCCGGCGTAGGTGACGATGGAGATGTTGGTGGCACTGATGACGGTGCCGTCGCCGGGATCGCGCATCGGGTTGTCGAGTTCGCAGATCACGCGACCGGTCGGCTCGTCGATGACACTCCACAGCGACGGGAACGACGTCATGTAGCTGCCGGGAAACACCGTCATGGTTTTCCAGATCCAGGAGCGGACCGCGTCACGGCCGTGCATGGTGCCCGCCGCGTGCTCGACATAGGTCACGTCGTCGGTGTAGTGCTCCACCCAGGCGTCCCAGTCCTGGGTGCGCGCCGCGCGGTCCACCGTCTGCTCGAACGTGGCGAACGCGGCGGTCAGCTCGTCGCGGGTGAAAGTGCTTGCAGCCGTCACAATCAGAACTAGAACACGTTCTAGCCGCGTTTGTCGAGAGTGGTCCACCCTGGTGAAGCGGGTCGTGGCGTGCAACCCCGGACGGCTGGGTACGCCGGTAAACAGGACGGTTGCAGGACTATCTGAACGTGACTTGAGGTTATACAGACAGTCTGACAAGGAAGGACACATGACCAGGGCCTATAACAAGAATCCGGACGCGATCAACGCTTTGTCACCCGAGCAGTACCAGGTGACGCAGAAGAACGGCACCGAACGCCCGTTCACCGGCGAGTACTGGGACAACCACGAGCCCGGTATCTACGTCGACGTGGTGTCCGGCGAGCCGCTGTTCGCCTCGGTGGACAAATTCGAGAGCGGCAGCGGGTGGCCGAGTTTCACCAAGCCCATCGAAGCGGAGAACGTGCTGGAGAAGCGCGATCTGAGCCATTTCATGATCCGCACCGAGGTGCGCTCCGCACACGGTGACAGCCATCTGGGACACCTGTTCGACGACGGTCCCCGCGATCAGGGTGGGTTGCGCTACTGCATCAACTCGGCTTCGCTGAGATTCATCCACCTCGACGACCTCGAGTCGGAGGGGTACGGCCAGTACACCAAGCTCTTCAAGGAGGCACAGGCGTGAGCGCTACCAAGACCGCGATCCTGGCGGGCGGCTGCTTCTGGGGCATGCAGGATCTGATCCGCAAGCAGCCCGGCGTCGTCTCGACCCGCGTCGGCTACACCGGCGGTGCCAACGATCATCCGACGTACCGGAATCATCCCGGGCACGCCGAAGCCATCGAGATCGAGTACGACCCGGCACAGACCGACTTTCGCACCCTGCTGGAGTTCTTTTTCCAGATCCACGATCCGAGCACCAAGGATCGTCAGGGCAACGACGTCGGCACCAGCTACCGGTCGGCGATCTTCTACCTCGACGACGAGCAGAAGCGCGTCGCGGAGGACACCATCGCCGATGTGGACGCCTCCGGTCTGTGGCCCGGCAAGGTGGTCACCGAGGTGACTCCCGCAAGCGACTTCTGGGAAGCCGAGCCGGAGCACCAGGACTACCTGGTGCACTACCCGAATGGCTACACCTGCCACTTCCCGCGCGCAGGCTGGAAGCTGCCCAAGCGGGCGACCCAGAACGCCTGATCAACCGGAGTGGGCGTGTGCGCGCGCCCACTCCGCCAGCGCGGCCTCGGTGGTGAGGTGGTCCAGGCCGCGTAGGACGGCGCCCAGCAGCGGCGCTTCGTCGCCGTGCAGTCCATCGAGCACGGGTGGGGCCGCGGCCTTGCGGAACGCCATCAATCCGTCCAGATAGGCCTGCTGAAAAGCTGCGGGCGCAGCAGCGCGCAAGCCCACGGCCAGCCCACCGAGTGTCACCACGTCGGGATCGTGCAGATTCACCAGTCCCCCCACCCCGCGCCCCAGGGCGGTGGCCACCTCGGTGAACGCTGCGCGGGTGCGGGTCGTGGACGTAGCCTCCAGCAGGCTGTGGGCGTACTCGACCGGATCGTCCGGCGGAGCCGCCCCGAGATGACGCGCCAGCGCACGCCCGTCGACGGTCAGGTCCCAGCAGGCCCGGGCCCCGCACGGGCACACCAGATCCGGGTCGCCGAACGGCACATGGCCGTACTCGCCGGCGGCGCCGTGGGCTCCGGCCAGCGGAACGCCGTCGACCACCAACGTCCCGCCCAAGCCGACCGCGACGATGAGATGCAGTGCGGTGCCCGCCGACCGGGCCGCACCCGTGCGCGCCTCGGCCAGTCCGGCCAGGGTGGCGTCGTTGCCGATCAACAGCGGCACCCCGGCAGGTAGCCGTTCGGTCAGTACGGACAACTCGACGTCTTTCCAGCCTCTGGTGGTGAACTGCACCAGCCGCGACCCGCTGACCGTGCCGGCCACCGACACCGAGACCGCGCCGATACGGTCGGGATCGCGCTCATGGGCCGCGGCCAGCGCCGCGCCCAGTTCGGTGAGCAACCGCGGCAGCCGCTTGCCGGCATGTTCGCCGCGATCGATCACCTGCCAGCGGCCGTCCAACCCGGCGGTGGCCAACCGCCAGTCTGCGGCCCGCACCTCGGCGGCCAGCACCAGCGGGCCTCCGGGGTGCGGCACCAGAACGCTCGTGGGCCTGCCCCGCCCCTGGGCCGGCGCGGGTAGCTCGTCGAGCAGCCATGCCCGCCGTAACCGCGCCAACAGGTCAGTGGCACTGCCGCTGCCGATGCCCAGCCGCGCAGCCGCGGCCGCCCGGGTGATGCCGGGTTCGGCGCGGACCAACGCCAGCAGTTGCGCGGCGCTGAGCCACCGCAACTGGTCGGCCGATCGCTGCTCCTGGGGCATATCGGCGAACACCTTACCCAGCGGGCTTATCCGGTTGAATAAACTCGACGGCTGAGTATATTAATTGCAGTGACCGCAGTTCAGCCTTCCCGCCCGGCTCAGACGAGCGTGCGCCAGAGCCTGCCCGGCCTGTTGTCGCTTGCCCTGGCCTCGTGCCTGGCGGTCACCACCGAGATGCTGCCCATCGGTCTGTTACCCGCGATCGGGCAGACCTTCGGCGCCTCCGACGCCAGCACGGGCCTGTTGGTGAGCCTGTACGCAACCATGGTCGCGGTCCTCGCGGTGCCGCTGACGCTGATCACCGCTCGCCTGCCCCGCAAGCCACTGCTGCTGTCCACGCTGGCGTGTTACGCCCTGAGCAACGCCGTGGTGGCCCTGGCGCCGGCCTTCGCGGTGCTGGCCGCGGGACGCGTGATCGGCGGCATCACCCACGCACTGTTCTTCTCGTTGTGTATCGGCTACGTGCCACGCCTGGTGGACCGTGCGCTCGTCGGCCGGGCGTTGTCCATCGCCACCGGCGGCGCCTCGGCGGGTTTTGTTCTGGGCGTGCCGATTTCGACATCGCTCGGCAACGCCGTCGGATGGCGGCTGTCGTTCGGGCTGTTGGCCGCCCTGGCCGTGGTGACGCTGCTGCTGGTGACCCGGCTGCTGCCCGCCGTCGACTCCGGCACACCGGAGCGTCCGGCCGAGAGCAGCGGCCGCCGCCGCGACCTGACCGCGGTCGCCGCCGGGAACACCCTGACCTACCTGGGTCAGTTCACGCTGTACACGTTCATCAGCGTTCTCCTGCTCGGCGCCGGGGCGGCACCGGCGTTCATCGGTCCGATCCTGTTGGTGTGCGGCGCTTGTGGACTGCTCGGGCTGTGGCTGGCCGGCCGCGGTCTGGATCGCAATCCCCGCCGTACGACGTGGCTGTCGCTGGGCGCCGTTGTGCTCGCCGTGACCGCGTTCGGCGCGGGCTTCCCGGCGCTGATTCCATTGGTACTGGCCGCCGCGGTCTGGAACGGGGCCTTCGGCGGGGTGCCGCTGATCTACCAGGCCTGTTCGGTGCGCACCCACGCAGTGTCGCCGGAAATGGCCGGCGCCTGGGTCAATTCGACCGCCAACATCGGTATCGCCGGCGGAGCGGCACTGGGCGCTGCCCTGTTGCCCACCCTGGGTCCGGCCTGGCTGCCCTGGGTGGCGGTCGCCCTGGTCGCCGGCTCACTCACCGTGAGTCTGTTCACGCCGCGGGCGTTCCCGGCGCGCCCGTGACTGCGCGGCGGTGCACGGTGACCCGGCCGCCGTTCTTGGGTGTGAACGCGATTCCGCGGGAATGCCACTTCTCACCTGCGCGCGAGGTGGTGTCTATTCTGAAGTCGCGCAACACCGTTCGCAGCACCACGTCCATCTCCATGTTGGCGAACGCAGCGCCGACACAGCGCCGGGTGCCGCCACCGAACGGCACCCAGGCGAAGGTGTTCGGCCGCTTGCCGAGGAAGCGTTCGGGGTCGAACACCTCCGGGTCGGGGAATTCGTCCGAGTTGCCGTGCACCTGGCCGATCGCGACGCTCACCGAATAACCCTGCGGTATCCGGTATTCACCGAGTTCGAACCCTTGCGCCAGGACGTGCCTGCCCGCGAAATCGATGACGGTGCGGTTGCGCTGCACTTCCAGGATGACGGCCTGGCGGTATTCGTTGCCGTCGCCGCTCGCTTCCTCGACCAGCCGGGCCAGCACGGCCGGATGCCGGGAGATCCGCTCGAAGCTCCATGCCAGCGTCGACGCGGTGGTCTCGTGGCCGGCAGCCAGCAACGTCAGCAGCTCGTCGCCGATCTCACTGCGCGACATGGGCGAGCCGTCCTCGTAGGTGCTGCGCAACAGCAGCGCCAGGATGTCGGTGCGCTGCTCCAGCGCCGGATCGCGGCGCGCCTGTTCGATCAGCTGGTCCACCACGGCGTTGTATTCGCGGCGGTAGGACTCCAGCCGGCCCCATGGGGTCCACGAACCGAAAGTCCTTGCCGGCGTGGGTAAGATCGCCAGCCTGGAGCCGAGCGTCACCCACGGCGGGATGATGCGCTGCAGCGTCTGCAGACGCGCACCGTCGGCACCGAAGATGGCGCGCAGGATGATGTTCAGCGTTATCCGCATCATCGGCTCGAGGGTTTCGAGCTCCTCGCCGTCACGCCAGGAAGCCGTCTCCCGCACCGTCTCCTCTTCGACGATGCGTTCGTAGTTCTTCATCGCCTTGCCGTGAAACGGTGGGGTCAGCAACTTGCGCCGACGGCGGTGTTCGGCGCCCTCGAGGGCGAACACCGAGCCGGGCCCGAAGATCCTGCTCAGGTTGGGCTGGATGTTGCCCAGGTCCTCGGTGCTGGCGGTGAAGACCTGCTTGGCCAGCAGCGGGTCGGTGACCACCACCATGTTGCCGAACACCGGTACGCGGATGGTGAAGGCGCTGCCGTAGCGGGCGCGCAACACGCTGATGGTCTGCCTGCGGAACAGCGCGTAGCCGAGGCCCTGCAGCACCTTGGGTACCGGCGCCATCGGTGGCACCCGGAGTGCGATGTCCGGTTCTGGTTCGGCGTGCACGGTCATGGATCGGCCCCCTCCATTACCGCGGTACCGCACCGTACCGCGTGGTGTTCCCCCCACGGTACCCGGTGGTACCAACGGTGGCAAGGCATGCCGCCCTGCCCGGGCGACGGATGGGGGAGGATGGTGGCGTGGCCGATGTCGATGTCCCCGGGTCCACCGCTGGTGAGGACCCGTTCCGGACTCGCCTCCTCGAAGGGCTGGCCGCCTCCATCGAAGAGCGCGGTTACCGGGAGACGACGGTGGCCGATATCGTGCGGCACGCCAAGACCTCCAAGCGGACGTTCTACGACCAGTTCGGCAACAAGGACGACTGCCTGCTCGAACTGCTCGACATCGACAACGCGCGGATGATCGCCGATATCCGCGCCGCCGTGGATCCCGACGCACACTGGTACCGCCAGGTGGAGCAGGCCATCGAGTCCTACGTGAACACCATCGCCTCTCGGCCCGCGATCTGGCTGGCGTGGATCCGCGAGTTCCCGGCACTCGGCGACCGCGCCCGGCCGGTCCAGCGTCGCAGCATGGAACGTCTCACCGACATGCTGATGGACCTGACCGCCAATCCGGGCTTCGTGCGCGCGCAGTTCCCTCCCGTGACGCGGCCGCTGGCGCTGATCCTGCTGGGTGGGCTGCGCGAGTTGACCGCCAACACCATGGAAGACGGCGACGACATCCGCAGCATCACCGACACCGCGGTGGCCGCCTGTGCCGCACTGCTCAGCCACGGCCACCCGGGAGCGCACTCCGACCTCGGGGGGCGGGATTGATCGGCCGTGTGCCGCCGGACCTGACGCTGGCCAACTGGCAGTCGCCGGAGCAGCTGCACTGGGCGTTTCAGCACATGGCCGATTTCCTGCCCGTCGCGGCGATCTCACGGGGCACGGGGCCGGTCGCCGAGCTGCCGCCGGAACCCACCGCGCTCGCGGAACTGCCGTTCTACGACGCCACCCACGCCAGGCAGACCACCGTGGGCGACGTGATGGCGGAGACGGTCACCGACGGCTGGATGGTGGTGCAGCACGGCAGAACCCTCGCCGAGCACTACCACGGCGGGATGACCCCGGACACCGTCCACATCCTGATGTCGGTTTCCAAGACGCTGATCGCCGGCGTCGTCGGCGCACTGTCGGGTGCCGGCGTACTCGACGTCGACGCTGAGGTGACCGCCTACGTACCCGAGCTGGCGGCGTCCGGTTATGCGGGCGCCACCGTTCGCAATCTGCTCGACATGCGTTCCGGTATAGCGTTTTCCGAGGAGTACCTGAACCCGCTTGCCGAGGTGCGGTTGCTCGAGCAGGCCATCGGCTGGGCACCGCGTACCGTCCCCGACC
The DNA here is from genome assembly GCF_057656995.1 of Mycobacterium sp. Soil_C_30. NCBI lineage: Bacteria > Bacillati > Actinomycetota > Actinomycetes > Mycobacteriales > Mycobacteriaceae > Mycobacterium > Mycobacterium sp. Soil_C_30. The sequence continues at coordinate 216,610 of NZ_JBDGJH010000009.1, forward strand.
TGCCGGCCACGATGTACGGCTTCCTGGCGACGTTGCGCCAGGCCGCACCGCACGGCGGCCCGTTCCACTACCGCTCGTGCGAGACCGACGTGCTGGGCTGGGTGTGCGAGGCCGCCGCCGGGCAGCGGATGCCGGAACTGATGTCCACACTGGTCTGGGGCCACCTGGGTGCGCGCAACGACGCCAGCATCGGCGTGGACCCGGTGGGCACCGGCATGTTCGACGGCGGCATCAACGCCTGCCTGAGCGACTTGGCCCGGTTCGGCTCCCTGTTCCTGTCCGACGGGGTATCACGCACCGGTGTGCAGGTGTTGCCGCAGGCGTGGGTGGCCGACACTCTGACCGGCGGGCCGGACTCCCGGGCCGCGTTCGCCGCCAGCCCGGATGACAACCGGATGCCCGGCGGCATGTACCGCAATCAGATCTGGTTGCCTTATCCCGGTGACAACGTGCTGATGTGCATCGGCATCCACGGCCAGATGATCTACATCAACCGCGCCGCCGACATGGTGGCCGCCAAACTGTCCAGCTGGCCGTTGCCCCAGGACACCGCCAAGCTGTTCTCCACCCTGGCCGCCTTCGACGCGATCGCCGCCTCGCTGAGCTAGGTGCCCAGGTCCGGCACCACGTAGCCGAACACCTGGGGGAAGCCGAGACCACCACGCAACTCTGCGGGTGTCGCCAGCAGCACGTCGCCCCGGCCCGGGTCATAGATGCGGAACCGTCCGCCTTCGAATCCGATCAGCAGCACCCAGTGCCGCGGGATCACCTTGCCCAGCAGCATCGGCACCGGCCATCCCGCGGTCACGGCGGTACGGATGGCGTCCAGCTGAGCGGCTCGGGCGAACCGCCAGTGGTAGCGCACCCCCTTGCTGTGGGCGTTGAGCGCCTCCACCATGCCGCACGGTGTGGTGCCCAAGGCGCGCGGCCACACGGTGTTGAGCTGCCGGTGCAGGGTGGCCTGTTCCGACTCGAACCAGCCGGTGAGTTCCAGCCGGGCGGCGTACTCGGGGTCCAGCATGGCCGCCGCGACGATCGCGGTACTGGGCCCACACGTCACGCCGTCGCGCTGGCGGAGCTTCAGCTTGGTGAAATCGAGCGTCATCACCTGCCAGGGTAGGCGCGATGATGGTGGGTATGGCCGACGAGGAGCTTGCTCAGCTGTACGCAGCAAGGCCGGAGGAGTTCACCGCACTGCGCACCGCATTGGCCAAGGCCGCCAAGGAACGCGGAGACACCGAGGCGGCCAAACGGATCACCGCGGCGCGTAAACCGACGACGGCCGCCTGGGTGGTCAACTCCCTGGTGCACAGTGACGACGACGCCCGCGACCGGCTTCGTGACCTGTCCGCCCAGTTACGCGACGCGCACGCCGAGATGGACGGCGACCGCATCCGGGCGCTGTCGGCCGAACAACGCCAGCTGGTGACCCAGTTGAGCAAGGCGGCGTTCGCCGCCGCCGACGTGGCCAACCCCTCGGCCGCGTTGCATGATGACGTGACGGCCACCCTGCAGGCGGCGATCGCCGACCCTGAGGTGGCCGAGCGGCTGGGCACACTGGTCAAGGCCGAGCAGTGGTCGGGGTTCGGGTTCGGTGTGTCCACCGCCAAAGGGCCGGTCCCGAAGAAGCCGCCGCCCGGGCCGCCGGTGAAGAAGCCCACCGAGAAAACCCGTGAGCGGGCCAGCGAGCAGGATCGGACCCGCCGTCGTGAGCTCGAAGCCGCCCGCGCGGCGATCGCCGAGGCGCGGCGGGCCAAGTCGGACACCGACGAGTTGATGCTGAGCCGCCACAAGGATCTGGCCGCGGCCAGGACACACCACGAACAGGCGCAGCGCCGCCTCCGCGATGCCGAACGTGCCCTGCAGGAGGCGGAACAGGCCTACGCCGACGCCGAGCAGGCCGGGCTGGCCGCCTCGGCCCGCATCACCGAGCTACGGGACCGGCTGGATCAGTTGCGCGGCTGATCAGGTGGCGGAAAGCCGCCCGTGGCCACCGGCCCCCAGCGGGCCGGCGTGATCCGGATCAGACACTTGCCCTGGTCCTGCATGGCCTGCCGGTACTCGTCCCAGGCGGGGTGTTCACCGGCGATCGCGCGGTAGTAGTCGACCAGTGCGTCCACCGCCTCGGGCAGGTCGACGATCTCGGCGTCGCCGTCGATCTGGACATACGGACCGTTGAACTCGTCGGAGAGCACCACGACGCTGGCGGCGCCGTTGCGCCGGATGTTGACGGTCTTGGCGCGCTGCGGATATGTGGAGATCACCAGGCGACCGTCGTGAACCCCTCCGGTGACAGGTGAGCTCTGCGGACTCTTGTCGGGCCGAAAGGTGGTCAGGATCATCTGGTGCCGCGGCTTCACGAACTCCAGCAGCTGATCGAGTTCCACACGGTCAGCGGTTGCGTACTTGCGGGCCATGGTGCCCACCGTAGTCACTGCCGGTTCGGTCAACGCCGGATGCGGGTCCCGCTGACCTCGGCACCGGTGTCGCGGGGCAGGCGAACGGTTTCGATGAGCGTCAGCGCCAGCATCCCGGCGAGCACCAGGTACGTCCAGGTGTAGGCCGTGCCGAGGTCGCCGCCCGCCAGCGGGGTCAGCTGGCTGAGCAGCAGCGCCGCCACCGCGATGCCCACACCGGCGGCGAGTTCCTGCACCGAGGCGTTCAGCGTGTTGCCGTGGGTGAGGTTGTCGCCTTCGACGTCGGCGAAGGCCAGGGTGTTGTAGGCGGTGAAGCCGATGGAGCGCAGCGCGCCGCTGACGTAGAGGATCACCACGATGGCCCACACCGGCAGTCCCGGCTGCAGCACCGCCAGCAGCGCGAACCACCCGACCGACACCACACCGTTGACGAGCAGCACCCGCTTGATCCCGAACCGTCGCATCAGCGGCGTGGTGACCGGCTTGATGGTCAGATTGCCGGCGAACAGCGCGGCCACCATCAGCCCGGCCATGAAGGGGGTCCAGCCGAACACCAGCTGGAATTGCAGCGGCAGCAGGAACGGGACCGAGGTGATGACCATCCGGTACAGCGATCCGGCGGTGACGGTGATCCGTAACGACCGGAACCTGAGCACACTCAGCCTGATCAGCGGCTGTGCGGCGCGGCGCAGGTGGACGACGGCGCCCCCGAGCAGGACCACGGCGACGGCACCACCGATCGCCACGAGCAGCCAGTCGGTGCCGGTGACGCGGATGCTCTCCAGGGCGATCAGCGCCGCCGCGATTCCCGCGCCCAGGGCCAGCAGGCCGCGCCAGTCCAGAGGCCGCGCCGAGTCGGCGGGCCCGCCGCGCATCAGCTTGAGCGCCAACAGGAAACCGGCGATCCCGATCGGGATGTTGACGATGAAGATCCACCGCCATGAGCCGAGCGTGGCGATGGCACCGCCGAGGACGGGCGCCACCACCGGTGCGGCCAGTGCCGGCCAGGTGAGCAGCGCAATGGCGCGCACCCGGTCGAGCTTGTCGCTGTAGCGCAGTACCGCGAGCCTGCCGACGGGCACCATCATGGCCCCGCCGATTCCCTGCAGCACCCGCATCCCCACCAACATGGGCAGCGAGACGCTGAGCGCGCAGCCGATCGAGGCCAGGGTGAACACGACGATCGCGGTGAGGAAGACGCGGCGGATACCGAACCGGTCGGTCATCCATCCGGTGGCGGGTATCAGCACCGCGACGGTCACCAGATACGCCGAGATCGCGACGTTGACGTCCACCGGTTCGACGCCGAAGGACGAGGCGATCAGCGGGATGGCCGGGGTGATGATCGTGGCGTCGAGGATCTCCATGAAGAAACACCCGGCCACCAGCAGTGCCATTCCCAACGGGAACGCGGTTCGCTCAGCGGATGACACCGCACAAGTGTTCCAGTGGGCGCGTCGCCGGACGCGGCCGGATTGCTTTACAGCCGATAACGAAACGCGGGTAGGGTTCCACCGGTGACGGCTGCACCTGCACCGACCGCGGGCCGGCCGCGCGATCCCGAGAAGGACATCGCCGTCGTGGCGGCCACCCGCGAACTGCTGGTGGAGGCCGGCTATCAGGGCGCCACGGTGGTGGCGATCGCGCGCCGCGCCGGTGTGGGCGCCCCGACGATCTACCGCCGCTGGCCCAATAAGGAAGCGCTGATCGAGGAGGCCGCGTTCGGGCACGCACAGCCCGCGCCGCTTCCGGTCGCCACCGGCGATCTGCGCGCGGATCTGCGGGCGTGGACGGCGATGTTCCTGGAGTGGCTGGCCGACCCGGTGACGCGGGCCGCACTGCCCGGATTGCTGGCCGCCTACCATCGCGACGAAGAACTCTACGAACGCCTGGTGGTGCGATCCGAACTCGACGTACGAACCGCCATGGCCGACCTGTTGGCGCCCACGCTGGCGAAATTGCCTGCAGCACAACGGGATATCCGGTCCGATGCGGTGTTCGACTTCCTGGTGGCCTCGACCGCGACACGCGCGATGACGCGCGGGTTGGCGGATCGGGAGGCCTACTGCAGCCGAACGGCCGACGCCTTGGCCGTCCTGGCGACGGCGCCCTGAGGCGTCATCCGCCGAACAGCAGGTACAGGCCGGTGAAGGTGTAGGCGACCATCACCAGCATCATCACGAGCTGCCCGGTCAGCTGATGCCTCTTGGGTAGCAGGCGCAGGGCCGCGTCGTGCGCGGCGACCACCCCGGCCATGTGGCCGGCGACCACGCAACCGACCTTGATGGTGGCCAGCACGCCGGGGTGGGTGGACAGGATGTAGTGCACGTCCCAGCTCAGGCCCAGGGGTTCGACCAGCAGGATCACCGTCTGTTGCCCGCGCTCGACGAGATACGAAAGGTAATGCGCCGCAACGTATCCGATCACGATGGGAATCAGCGAGTGCGCCAGCTGCCCCGGGAGCCGACGGCGTCGCTCGGCGTCCACTCCCCCGGTGGCCCGCGCCGCCCCCCAGAACGACACTCCCACCACGGCGATGAACACCGCCAACCCGAGGGTGCGCACACCGCTGGCCACCCACGGGTCATCGCTGATCCCGTCGACGAAACTGCGCCACCCCGGCATGGCCGAGAAGCTGTCGAACGCCGTCGATCCCAGCAGCACGGCCAGCACCGTGACGGTGCCCCGACGCACCGGAAGCGTACGGAGATGGTCGAACGGATTACCGACCACCAGCACACCCGCGGAGTTGCGCCGAAACGGCGACATGCGCGACGCGGCAACGCTGTAGACCTCGAACGGGTCTGCCCGCGTGAACCAGCGGGCGCCGCAGACGGCCGCTCCGGCGAACATCGCCACCGCATACACCAACAGCCACAGCGAAATCGCGAACACCGAGCCGGGATCGGGGCTGGCCAGTTCCAGCCACACGAACGCGAACAAGCCCAGCGCCGCGGGCCGGTACCCCCACCCGGGCGGGTAATCGCGCCGCCCCGCGGCCAATCTGGTTGGCAGGAACCGCCATACGGTGCGCACGGGAGAGATCACCCGCCATACCGGACCCACCACCACCGACACCGCCACCACACCCACCCATAGCAGCACGTAGAACGTCCCGGGCAGTGGATTGTCGGCGTCCTGTGGAGCGGTCGCGGCCAGCACCAGCACCCAGACCGCCAGCGCGAGCACCAGGATGGCAGCCGTCCACCGGGTGACCGGGCTGTCGACGACGCGGCTGAGCCGATCAGGCAGGCGGCGGCCCGGTTTGGCCGGATCGAAGCGCGGAGAGCGCCACGCGAACGCCACGACGACGAACGTCAACGTCAGCGCCCACGCCGCGCCGATCAGGGCGTAGGTGGGCGGGATCGGCAGATCCGTCGAGCCACCGAGCCCATGGGCGAGCATGGCGGCCTGGGTCACGGGCGAACCTGGATGGTCGCCACGGTGCGGTGCAGTTCATGCAGCTCCACCTCGACGCGTCCGGGTATGTCGACGGTGAACTGAAAGGTCTGCGCGGGAGCGGCTTTCACCTCGAACGTGTACTCCGGTACGGCGTGCACGTGTAGCTCATCGGCGGCGTCGCTGCTGACGTTCACGGTGATCGGGGTACCCACCTGCGCTTCCAGGGTGGCGTTGGTGGGGGTCACCGTACCTGCGGCGATGGTGATGTCGAGCGAGGGACCGGATGGTGCCGGCTCGGCCTGGCTGGACGACACGCCGCTCGCCGGCGGGGCTCCCGCGGACGCGCTGCCTGACGGCATGGCACCGGACTGGGCGGGGCCGGATTGGCTTGTGCCGCAACCGCTGAGCACCAACGCTGTGCCGATCAGCACGCACGCAGTACGGTACCTCACTGTTCCCCTTCGTTGGGTTCCGCCGGATCGTCACCCTGACGCCGGTCGCGTACCGCGATGAAGAGCACCACCCCGGCGACGATCACGGCGGGGATCAGGGCGGGCAGAGCGAGCAGCAGGGTGTGGTCGGCGAGGTAGATGACGTCGTGGTGCGTTGTCATGTACCGGGGGACACCCTCGGTCGGGTGTCCTTGCGCTGAGCCGGTTCGGGTTCGCTGCCGTTGATCCGGCCGGCACCCCACGTCAGGGCGGCGATCAGGATCAGTGTGCAGATGAGCACCACGATCGACGCCGCCGTGAACAGCCAGCTCGGGTGGTCGAAGTTGCGTTCGCGCTGCAGGATGGTGATCTCGGGGACGAAATCCCGGGTGGCGTTGGCCTCGGCCGGCACTTCCTGGGCGCCGATTCCAGGGTCGCCGGCCAGGAAGATCGGCACGCCCGCCATGGTGGTGCCGTCCTGGACGCGCAACAGCGTCTTCCACGTGCCTGACACCGGGATGGGTCGGGTGGACCGGTAGTGCCCGGGGCCGACCCGATCGAGCCGGTCTATCACCAACCCGCGTTCGTTCTCCAGACCACCCTGCCAGGCCAGAATCGTCACCCACTCAGGGTTGTCACTGATGAGGTCCGGCGGATTGATCCGGACGTCGGCCGACACCATCCGCTGGTCATTCTGCGCGGGTAGGTCGGTCAACGCGATTGTGGCCGTGGCATTCTCCGGAACCTCGGTGCGCAGACCGTTGGCCACCGCGCCGCCGATGACCAGTACCGTCAAGACCACCAGGCTGATTCCGATCGCGGGCCGCGGTAGCCGCACCCCGGTGAGCACCATGGCCAGCAGCGCACCGCAGACACCCATGAGCACCGCCACCGGGATCGCCATGCCGAGGGCTTCGGCCCACATGCTGGTGGGCCACGGGTAGTGGTAGACCGCCGCGATCCACAGCGACTCCAACCACAACCCGGCGGTGCCCACGAGCAGTCCCGCGACCGCGCCGAAGACGATGTGCCGCTTGATCAGCGGGGTGAGGGCCAGCAGTTCGACCACGATGGCCGGGCCGAGATACAGCGGGAACCAGCTGGTGGGCGCCCCCAGCACCGGGCCCACCACGAGTGCCACGGCGCCGCGCAGCCCGATCGCGATCAGCGCGGCGGCGATGGCCGCACCACGGCCGAGCACCAGACGCGCGGCCACCAATCCCAGCGCCGCGGCACCGGCGATCATCATCGGCTGCAGGGCCAGGCGGAACTGCTCGACGCCGAAGTCGTATTCGATCTGGTACACCGACAATCCGATGAGCAACCCGCCGAAAGACAAGTACTGGACGAACTTCAGGAACTTGGTGTCCGGGGGCGCGTCCGGTCCCATGGCCCGTCTGCCTTCGTATTCCAGCAGCAGCACCGCGATCAGCGAGAGCCCGGCGCCGCCGATCAACATCAGGTGCGTCGGGCCCCACAATGTGACGTCTTGGCCGAAGATCCGGTGCCACACGTCGTCGAGGGGGAAGCCGATCAGCGCGTACAACCCGCACGCCGTCATCAACAGACCGCCCACCGGGGCGAACCAGGTACGCGTGATGCGCACCGCGGCCGAGCCTGGCTTGTCGTACGGCAGTACGACCGAGAGCGCTCCGGCGATGAACAGCAGGAAGAGCCCGAACAGGATGAAGTAGTGCGCGGGGTTCGCCAGCGGACCCGAGTCGCGACCCTTCCCGATGTGCAGGCTGACATCCCAGATGAAGCCGAACAGCGCACAGATGATGGTGGCGGTGAACAGGAAGACCTGCAACGCCACCCAGGGTGGCCGGTTGAACTTGGCACCGGTACGGCCGGCGAAGGTCTGGAGCCACGTGATCTTGCGGGTCCGGTGCTGGTAACCGATCCACAACAGCACCACGGTCACGATGCCGGCGGCCACGGACAGACCGAGCACTTGATCCAGTGCGGCGCCACCACCTTCACTCGTGGCGGCCAGGATGGCGGGACCCGAGGTGGCATTCATCGACGTCACAAGGCTGAGTATGGACGGTTCGCGGGCGGTTTCAAGGGGGTTCGGGGGATTACCCGGACCGCCGGTACCGCTGTGATGGGGTGAACGCCCACTTCGGACCCGGTTTTACGTTCGGGCGAATTTGTCAAAAATCTTTCTCGTCGGGAGAAGATAGGGCGGCTGCGGAGCGGGTAATTGAGCGTGGTGCGTTCCGCTGCAGTTCTCTTCGATGTCGACGGCACCCTGGTCGATTCGAACTACCTCCACGTCCACGCCTGGTCCCGGGCCTTTGCCGAGGAGCACTTCGAGGTGTCCTCCTGGCGGGTGCACCGGTGTATCGGAATGGACGGCTCCACTCTGGTGGACACGTTGTCCGATGGCGCCGAGGAGGATGTGCAGCACCGGCTCAAAGATCTGCACTCGCGCTACTACCAGGAGACGGCCGGTCTGTTGAAGCAGCTGCCGGGAGCCCGGGCACTGCTCGAGCGGGTCGAGCAACTGGGTCTGCAGGCGGTGCTGGCCACCTCGGCGCCCGAAGACGAACTGCAGTTGTTGCGCCGGGTTCTCGACAGCGAGGACGTGGTGTCGACGGTGACGTCGTCGGAGGACGTGGACACCGCCAAACCCGAGCCCGACATCGTCGCAGTGGCGTTGGAGCGGGCCGGAGTGACGGCAGAGCGCGCCGTCTTCGTCGGCGATGCGGTGTGGGACGTCGAAGCGTGTGTGCGCGCCGGCGTGCCCTGCATCGGCCTGTTGTCCGGTGGCGTTTCACGTGGCGAACTCGAGACTGCCGGTGCGATAGCGGTTTTCGAGGACACAGCTGATCTGCTCGAGAATCTGGAGTCCACCCGGATCGGCGAGCTCGCGCGGAAGGGTGGCTGACCGATGTCCATTGAGCAGGCCGAACAGGGCCTCGACCGCCGGCCCGCCGGGGTCGATGACGCCACCGTAGAGGCCACGGGCAAGCTGTCCGAGGCGCTGGAGACCATCGAACGCGCCCGGGGCGCGCTGTACACCTTCCACCAGCTGATGGGACACGCCGACTTCCAGGTGGGCGAGGCGTGCGAGAAATTGCGCGCCGCCGGCCACGACGAGATCGCCGAACGGTTGGAGACCGACCTGGTGGGGCGCAACGTGCTGCCGGGCCGGTGGACGTTCCAGGTGGTCGAAGAGTTCGACGACGTCTACTGGTCGGTGTTCCGCGAGCACGAGCGGACCGTGCGCCAGGAGCTGCTGGGTGGGATCCGCCACGTTTTCGAGGCAGAGATGAAACAGGACCGACGCACCCCCGGCCGCCCGGGACACGAGGCGACCCCCGGCTGAACCCACCCCGGAGTTATTGCCGCAACGGTCAGTTTCACCGGGTCCGTTTCGGGTATCCCGCAGCTCGAGATCGGGCGCCCGCCCGGACCTACGAGAGGGAAAGGCACGAACGGCGACATGGCGAACACCACATCCGAGCACCAGTGGACACCCGACGCGAGCTCGGTTGACGCAGGCGTCGTCGCCGCCGATCTACAGCTGTTCGGCGACCCTGGCCTGGCGTTATTCGGTGGAAACGGGTCACTGTCACCCACCACGCTGCGCTCGGGTACCAGCACCGCCTCCCTCTATCACGGTCGGCACCGTGCCGCCGAATGACGCTCCTGCCGCCAAACGCGCCAGTGTGCACCCAGAAAGGTCAGTGGATAGGTTGAACCCCTCACCCCCAACGCGAGGAGTCGACCGTGATGACCGCCCGGCGCAAGCGAGCCAGCACGTGAGCCCGGCATCCCAGCCGGCCGAGATCTGGCCCGGTAAGGCGTATCCGCTGGGCGCGTCCTATGACGGCTCGGGCACCAACTTCGCCCTGTTCAGCGAGGTCGCCGAGAAGGTCGAACTCTGCCTGTTCGAGGAGGAGGGCGCCGGAGGTTACCGGGAGACCCGTTACACGCTCCCCGAGGTCGACGGTTTCGTCTGGCATGGTTTTCTGCCCGGCATCGAACCAGGTCAGCGCTACGGCTACCGGGTGCACGGACCGTATGATCCCGGTAACGGTCAGCGGTGCAACCCGAACAAACTGTTGCTCGACCCGTACTCGAAGGCCATCGACGGCAACTTCGACTGGAACCAGTCGCTGTTCGGATACAACTTCGGTGAGCCGGACAGCCGCAATGACGACGACTCCGCGGCCAGCATGCCGAAGTCGGTGGTGATCAACCCGTTCTTCGACTGGGGCGTCGACCGCCCGCCCAAATACGAGTACGCCGACAGCTTCATCTACGAAGCGCATGTCAAAGGGCTGACCGAGACCCACCCCGACATCCCGGACTCGATGCGCGGCACCTACTCCGCCATCGGCCATCCGGCGATCATCGATCACCTCAAGGCGCTGGGTGTCACCGCCATCGAGCTCATGCCGGTGCACCACTTCGCCAACGATTCGACCCTGATCGACAAGGGCCTGTCGAACTACTGGGGTTACAACACCATCGGCTTCTTCGCCCCGGATTCCAAGTACTCCAGCAGCGGCACCCCCGGTGGCCAGGTGCAGGAATTCAAGGCGATGGTGCGCACCCTGCACGAGGCGGGTATCGAAGTGATCCTCGACGTGGTCTACAACCACACCGCCGAGGGCAACCACATGGGCCCGACGGTCTCGATGCGCGGTATCGACAACGCCGCCTACTACCGGCTCGTCGATGACGACAAGCGGTACTACATGGATTACACCGGCACGGGCAACAGCCTCAACGTCGGGCATCCGCACTCGCTGCAGCTGATCATGGATTCGTTGCGGTACTGGGTCACCGAGATGCACGTCGACGGATTCCGGTTCGACCTCGCGTCGACACTGGCCCGTGAGTTCTATGACGTCGACAAGTTGTCGACGTTCTTCGAACTGGTGCAACAGGATCCGACGGTCAGCCAGGTGAAGCTGATCGCCGAACCGTGGGACGTCGGGCCCGGCGGCTACCAGGTGGGCAACTTCCCGCCGCAGTGGACCGAGTGGAACGGCAAATACCGCGACACCGTTCGCGACTTCTGGCGCGGGGAGGCCGCCAGCCTCGGCGAGTTCGCCTCGCGGCTCACCGGGTCGGCCGATCTCTACGAGCACACCGCACGCCGGCCGGTGGCATCGATCAACTTCGTGATCGCACACGACGGTTTCACGCTGCGGGACCTGGTGTCCTACAACGAGAAACACAACGAGGCCAACGGCGAGGACAACAACGACGGCGAGAGCCACAACCGCTCGTGGAACTGCGGCGTCGAAGGCCCCACCGATGACCCGGAGATCAACGCACTGCGGTCACAGCAGCAGCGCAACTTCCTGACCACCCTGCTGCTCTCCCAGGGTGTCCCGATGATCTGCCACGGTGATGAGCTGGGCCGCACCCAGGGCGGCAACAACAACGGCTACTGCCAGGACAACGAGATCACCTGGGTCAACTGGGACGAGGCCGACCAGGAACTGCTGGACTTCGCCCGCAAGGTGTCGAATTTGCGCGCCGAGCACCCGGTGTTCCGGCGACGCCGGTTCTTCAACGGCCGGCCGGTTCGGCAGCGCGGCTCCGCCGGTGTCCCGGACATCTCGTGGTTCCGCCCGGACGGATCAGAGATGAACGACGAGGACTGGGACTCCGGCTTCGGCAAGTCGGTGGCGGTGTACCTCAACGGCCACGGCATCCCCGACCTCGATCCGCGCGGTCAACGCGTCACCGATGATTCGTTCGTGATCTGCTTCAACGCCCACCACGAACCGATCGAGTTCACGGTTCCGCCCGAGGAATTCGGTGCGGCCTGGCAGCCGGTCATCGACACCGCCGCCGATCCCGGTGCCGTCGACGGTGATCCGGTGGCGGCCACCCAAACCCTCAAGGTCGGGGCGCGCGCCATCGTGGTGCTGCAGGCGGTCGCGCAGCAGTAGGTCCCCAACGGTGTGTTGAGCACCCGAGGGAGGCCTCGCGCGGTGATAATCGGGCGTGCTGTGGCTCCTGCAGGTACCTCCCCCGGCGCTCGGCGCCCTCTGGGTGGCCGCGATCGTCGGGATCTCGGTGGGTGGACTCATCCTGTTCCGCAAGCTGGTGCCCCACACCAGGTTCGAGAATGCGAATGCGGTCTCGGGCACGGTCTTTCAACTGGGCGGTGTGCTTTATGCCGTGCTGGTGGCGTTCGTGGTGGTCGTCGTGTGGGAACAGTTCGGCGACGCCCAGGACGCCACCAGCGATGAGGCCACCGCCATCACCGACCTGTTGCGGGATTCGGCAGCCCTGCCCGCCGAAGCGCAGCAGGAGGTGCAGCAGAACCTGCTCGCCTACACCCGGTACGTGGTGGACGAGGAGTTCCCGAGGATGCGTCGCGGAGAGACGGTCGACGAACAGTCCGATCAGCTGACCGCGGTCTGGGAGAGTTATCTCAAAGTCCAGCCGGAAACCCGCAACCAGATCGCGTTCTTCGATCACGCCATCGTCCGGCTGAACGATCTGACCGCCGACCGCAAGATGCGCGTCTCCACCGGCGACGCCCAGGTACCTGGCGAACTCTGGGTACTGCTGCTGGGCGGCGGCGGCGTGATCATGGCCTTCACCTTCCTGCTGGGAACCCGGGATCTGCTGGTGCACTGCGTGGCGGTGGGGCTGACGGCGGCGCTGCTGGGCTTCGTCGTGTACCTGATCTTCGCGTTGGAACACCCGTATGTCGGTGGACTCTCGGTGTCACCCACCCCCTATGTGAACCTGCTCAAGGACTGGAGCCAGTAGACACTTTCGGGAATCTGCACACACGGCGGGAACGATGCCCTAGCGTTCGGCTGGTGGCCGCTCGCAATCCGCACGCTGGGGTGCCGTTCACCGATTCCGACGCCGACATCGCGGCGGCCCTGGAAGACGTCTCCATACCCGCACTGCTGCTGTCCTGTGTGCACATGAGCGGTGACGCCGCCCTGCTGGACGGTCCGCTCAAACCGGCCGGGCTGTTCCTCAACGAAGTCCAGGGGTTCATGAGCGAGCAGGACAAGACGGCAGCCCGCGCCCTGGCGCTCGACACCATCCGCGACTACCGCGACCGCGGCTGTCCCGAACCCGCGGCCGTGGACGGCGCCCTGCTCAAGCGGATGATGGACTGGCTGGTGTGTGAGGACGTCGCGCCCGAGTACGTGCCCATGATGCTCGAGGAGATGGAGCTCGACGGCCGGGACCAGCGTGACACCACGTTCCGCTCGACCGCGGCCGCCCGGTCCGAGTTCCCCGTCGTGGTCATCGGCGCCGGACAGTCCGGCCTGCTGGCCGCGATCCGCCTGCAGCAGGCCGGCATCCCCTACACCGTGATCGAGAAGAACCCCGGCGTGGGCGGAACCTGGTGGGAGAACACGTATCCGGGTGCCCGGGTCGATGTCGGCAATCACTTCTACTGTTACAGCTTCGAGCCTGACGACCACTGGTCGGAGTTCTTCGCCCAGCAGCCGGAACTGCAGGCCTATTTCCAGGCGGTGATGGACAAGCACGGCGTCACCCCGCACGTCCGGTTCAACACCGGCGTCACGTGCGCCGAATGGGATGAGGCCACCTCGACCTGGGCCGTCCACCTCGACACCGGGGAGATCCTGCGCGCACGGGCGGCGATCAGCGCTGTCGGCCAGCTGAACGCCCCGCACGTCCCGGACTTCATCGGCGCGGAAACCTTTGCCGGCCCGGCCTTTCACACCGCACGCTGGGACCATGACGTCGACCTGGACGGCAGGCGGGTGGTGATGATCGGCGCCGGTGCCACCGGGTTCCAGGTGGCACCCGCCATCGCCGGCCGGGTGGAGAGCCTGACCGTCTTCCAGCGCACTGCCCAGTGGATGTTCCCGAACCCCAACTATCACGCCAAGGTGGGCCCCGGGGTGCAGTGGGCGCTGCGGCACCTGCCGTTCTACGGACGCTGGTACCGCTTCCTGTTGTTCTGGCCGGGTTGCGACACCGGGTTGGCCGCCGCCAGGATCGACCCCGACTGGCCCGATCAGCAGACCTCCGTCAGCGCCGCCAACGACCTGGCACGGATGATGTTCACCGATTGGATCACAAGCCAAATAGACGGTGACTCAGACCTTCTCGCGAAGGTGATCCCCGACTATCCCGCCACCGGCAAACGGACCCTGCAGGACAACGGCAGTTGGCTGCGCACACTGACCCGCGACAACGTGGAACTGGTCCGGGACGGCGTCGCGCGTATCGAACCTCATGCCGTGGTGGCGACAGACGGCACCCGGTATCCCGCCGACGTCCTGGTCTACGCCACCGGTTTCCGGGTCAACGACATGCTGTCCTCGCTGAAAGTACACGGCCGCAAGGGAATCGAACTACACGACTACTGGGGACCCCAGCCGTCGGCATATCTCGGTATCACCGTGCCGGACTTCCCGAACTTCTTCTGCCTCTACGGCCCCGGCACCAACCTGGCCAGTGGCGGAAGTCTGATCTTCCACTCCGAGTGCGAGGTCCGCTACATCATGGGGTGCCTGGACCTGCTGATCGCCGGCGGTAAGCGCGCCATGGAGCCGCGGCAGGACCGCTATGACGACTGGTACCGGCGCAGCCAGGCAGAACTCGAGACCATGGTGTGGTCACATCCGGCGATCGAACACAGCTTCTACAAAGACGCCGCCGGAAAGGTGCACTCGCTGAGTCCCTGGCGGCTCGTGGACTTCTGGACCTGGACCCGCAGCCCTGACCCCGACGATTTTGTCCTGAGCTAGGGGGACCATGCGCACCGTACTGATCGACGCCCCCGGGCAGATCCGGGTGGACACCGTCGCCGATCCCGCCCTGCCCGGATCCGGCGGCGCCGTGGTGGCCGTGGACACCGCCGCCATCTGCGGCTCCGATCTGCACTTCTACGACGGTGATTATCCACTGCCACAACCGGTTCCGCTCGGGCACGAGGCGGTGGGCACCGTCGTCGAGGTGGGCGCCGACGTGCGCACCGTGACGGTGGGAGACCGGGTGCTGGTGTCCTCGGTCGCCGGCTGCGGCCGCTGCGCCGGCTGCGCGACACACGACCCCGTCACGTGCGTGTCCGGGCCGCAGATCTTCGGATCCGGCGCTCTCGGGGGTGCACAGTCGGAACTGCTGGCCGTGCCCGCCGCGGATTTCCAGCTGTTGCCGATTCCCGACGGTATCGACACCGAAGCGGCGCTGCTGCTCACCGACAACCTGGCCACCGGCTGGGCGGGCGCCCAACGGGCCGACATCCCGCCGGGCGGCACCGTGGTGGTGCTCGGCCTGGGCGCGGTCGGGCTGTGCGCGGTCCGCAGCGCCATCGCCCAGGGCGCGGGCACTGTCTTCGCGGTCGACCCGGTGCAGGGCCGCCGCGACCTGGCCGCGCGATCGGGCGCCACGCCGCTGGCACCGCCGGCGGTGGGTGCCGTGTTCGATGCCACCGCCGGCCGCGGCGCGGCATCGGTGATCGACGCGGTGGGCAATGACACCACCATGACCGACGCGCTGACGTGCGTACGCGCCGGCGGCACGGTGTCCGTGATCGGCGTCCACGATCTGAACCCGTTCCCGTTCCCGGCGCTGATGAGCCTGGTGCGCAGCGTGACCCTGCGGATGACCACGGCACCGGTGCAACGCACCTGGCCGGAGCTGGTGCCGCTGATCCGGGCCGGGCGCCTCGACACCAGCGGCATCTTCACCGACTTCCTGCCGTTGGACGCCGCGCCGCAGGCCTATGCCGCCGTCGCCGCCCGGACCGCCGAGTGTGTGAAAGTGGCGCTGACGGTCAAGACGTAGCGAGATGAACCGACTCTCGGCGGCACTGTCGCAGAGGCGGTAGCAGCACCGTACTGCCGTCTGATCTGCTGCGGGTCGGCGACCGGGTGCTGTCGACGCCCAACAGCGGCGGCCTGTCAGAAGGGTGGCGGGTCGTTGGGGTCGGCGTTTTGGGTGTACTCGCCGAAGAAGAGCCGGTATCCCCAGTTGTCTTTGAGGGCCGCGCGGTGGGTGGGAGCACCGCCGCTGGCGCGATAGGCAGCATTCAATGCGCGCTCTGCGGCGATGCGGTAGGCGCGGTCCTTGGCCTTGCTGCGTTGTCGTTTTGGCATCTTCACCGACTTGTCGGCGGCCGGTTGCTTTCTGGGGCTGCCCCGCTGCACCGGGGCCGAGGTGGTGTTCACGCGCGGGAACAGAATGCGGCTCAACGGGATGCTGGTGTACGTGTGCCCCGTGGGCGTGGTGATAATTAGCGTGCCGTCGGGCTTTTGGACGTCTGACCAGCCGGCGCGGAAGGTCTTGAGCAGGTGATGGTGCCTGCAATAGCCCTTCTCGTTGGAGGGGTGTGTGGGCCCGCCATCACCCCAGGAGATGGTGTGGTCCAGGTCGGCGTCGTGGATGGGGCGGTCGCAGCCCGGCATCCGGCAAGTCAGATCCCGGGCTTGCACGAATTCGCGGTCGGCGTTGCGGAGGCGGTAGCTTTCGGTCGGCTCGAGCGACGGTGCCTTGACATGGCGAACTCCGGCACCGGCGGCGATCAATGCGGCGATCAGCGCATTCGGCACCACGCCGTACCCGGGGATGAACCCCGGCGCCCGGCCCACTGTCAAAGGTCCTGTGGAAGGCGTGGTTTCGGCGCCATCCTGCTCGTCGACGTGCTCAGCGGTTGCGTCGATGGCCTCGGCGTCGGGCTCAGCAGTCTCCTCGGCCGTCTCGGATTTGCTTGCGGATGAGTCTATTTCGTCCCCGGAGGGTGCGTCGACGTGCTCAGCAGCCTCGGCCTCGGCGACAGGGGCGTCTGCCGACGCCGGCTCGGTCTTTTTGCTGCGGTGTGTGACGGTCACGTTGTCCGGGCCGGTGGGGAACACGCCCTCGCCGTGGATCAGTGGATCCGGCGGCGCGTCGAGCAGGTCGGCGTCGGCGTAGATGTGCACCACGAATCGCGAGGCCACTCCGTCATCGGCGGCGGCGGCACAGGTGTCGGAGCCGCACAGGCATGTGAGGTGGCGGGCGCCGACGTGCAGGGCTTCGGCTGCGTCAGCCATGCGTTGATCCAGAGTTCGGGGATCATCGGCGCAGACGGCCTTGGCCATGGCGCGCAGTGTCCCCAACAACAGGGCCCCACCCGGTTTGCTCAACCGCATCTTGATGGTGGTGATCCCGGCCTGGTCGTCGGTGTGTTCCACACTGACCCCCCGCCCGCGCACAGTGTTGCGGACCCGGCGTACCGCATCGGGATCGAACCGTTCGACCCACACATCGACGGCGTTCTTCAAACGGTAGTACGACAACCCGCTCCACCCATACAGCGCGGCGGCTTCTGTGCAGGCGTCGTCGAGCTTGGCCAGGGCCTCGTCATCGACCACCAGCAGGGTGCGCTCCACGACGGTGGACATCACCCGCGCCGAGATCTCCCCCCGCAGGAACGCCGCGGCCAACTTGGGGAAGCGTTCCCGCATCGCCGCCCCGACCTGCAGATCGGTGAACGCCCACCTCGGGGAGATCCCGAACGCGATGCCCATCTGGGCCACCACATCGTCTTCGCCGTCGATGGCACACAAACCGGCATCCTCGTCGGCGTCGGCGAGGAACACCGCGGCCCATTCGGCCATCGCGGCCAACCGCTGGGCTTCGCAGGCAGCGCCCGCCCGCGCCCACCCCACCGCGGCATCAACGACCGGGGCGGCATCACAGCCACCTCGCAATTCGTCGATCATCGTCGGCAATGGGGGGAACATGCCTCGACCATAACGACCGGGTCCGACAAAACCTGGCACCCAAAAGCGTTGTCAGAGAATCACATCGGTGTCGCACAACTGTCGCACAGACGCGGGCACAACGACTCCAGCAGTCACCGATGTTCCGCCGGTTAAAAGTTCCCGTGGGCAACTCCGAGCCCAGAGCGCGCACTCAAGCCCGCGCCGCGCTACGTCACGAGGTGGCTTCGTCCTCGTCGACGATCTCGTAGAACGACTCGCCGTCCTCAGGTGTCCCGTCGATCTGGCCCCGGGTGCGTCGCGCCGGACGCTCCTGCTCGTCCCCACCGGTGAGCACATCGGGCACCTCGTCGGCGAGTCGCTCGTCGAGCGTCTCCTCCTCCTTCGCCTCGATCCACTGTTCCGGCGGGTCGACGACGATATCGCCGTCGTTGTTGCGCACCTCGTCGGAGTCCAGCGATTCACTGGGGCTCAGCGTGTTGTCGGGCCCTTCATCGTCGTAATCACCGTCCACGCGCACGAGTGTGCCCCATCCCCGGATTCACAAAACCTGGGGGTTACTCGCCAGTACCAAAAGTATCCGGTACCGCGGGTATTGACTAAGCCCCATCGGGGTCCATACCGTGGGTTCATGGTTGCGCCGACTGCTCCGGGGACCGCCCGCGAAGAATTCTCCGACCGTTTGCTCAAGGGCTCGGTCAAGAAGTCCTATGCACCGATCGTCGACATCGACTGGGACGCACCACTGGATCCCGACAAGTTCTATCTGCCACCCCAGGTCGTGACGATCTTCGGCACCCCGGAATGGGAGGCGATGACCCGTGAGCAGCAGATCGAACTGTCGCGGCAGGAACTGATCAACATCCTGTCCGCGGGCATCTGGTTCGAGAACATCCTCAACCAGGCGCTACTGCGCGACCTGATGCACAAGAACCCCACCGCCAGCTCCACCCACTACGCGCTCACCGAACTGGGTGACGAGACCCGGCACATGGTGATGTTCGGCAAGACCATCGCCCGTATCGGCGGTGTACCGGTGCGGCCCAAACTGGCGCAGCGGATCATCATCAACTCGCTGCCGTTCCTGTTCCGCGGCAGCGTGCTGTGGGGCGCGGCGCTGGTGGGCGAAGAGATCTTCGACGCACTGCAACGCCAGATCATGGAGGACCCCGATCTGCAGCCGATCGTCCAGCGGCTCATGCGGATTCATGTCACCGAGGAAGCCCGCCACATCCAGTTCGCACGCGACGGGCTGCGCAAGTCGGTGCCGGCGATGCCCCGGTACCGGAAGTTCGTGCTGGCGAATCTGCACGGCGCAGGCGGGCCGTTCTACCGGATGCTGTTCACCCTGCCCATCCAGTACCACCGGGCCGGGCTGGACGGCACCCGGATGCGCCGGGTGGCCAGGAACAGCCCGCATTTCCAGGCGATGTGCGTGACGTCGTTCGCCTCGTTGAACGCCTTCTTCGAAGAGGTGGGCCTGATGGGCCGGATCGGCCGCAGGATGTGGCGGCGGGCCGGATTCCTGTGAGCGTCATCGTCATCCGCGACAGCGCCGACCAGGCCCGTTTCGACCATTCCACCGAGACCTGGACCGTGACCACCGCCGACGGCCGGTGCGAGACGGCCGCGGTGGTGATCGACACCCGGCGCTCCGGTGACACCGCCATCGCCGTGCACGGCATCCCGAACTACTTCCGCGTCCCGGGCCCTGATGTGGAACGCCAGACCCGGTTGGTGCAGCGCTGCCTGGACCTGTTCGAGCGCAGCGGAGCCGCCCGGATCGAAGCCCGCTCGCGCGTCACGGCCAGCCGGTGGAGCCCGGTGCCGTTGGCGCGGCGGTTCTACCTCAGTGGCACCGCTCCTGATGACGACGATGTCTACGAAGGCCCGGCCACGGTCGGGCTGCCCGACGGCGACGTCGACGTGCGGGCCCGGCTGTCCGGACACCTGGCGGCCATCGACGGTCGGTATCACTGGCGCGGGACCGTCACCGGAGCGCTGCCGACCGACGTCCTCAAAGGTGCGCGCACCGTCACCGTGTCCACCCCCGGACACAGTGCCCAGGCCAAGATCGTCGAGCAGACCCCGTGGGGCGGCTACACCGTCACCGGTGTCGATGCCCCGCCGTACGCACTGACCTAACGCGTCGCCGTGTCCAGCCGCTGCAGCAGGTCGTGCGCGGCCAGTTCGACCTCTTTGTGGCGCCACTCCATCGCCCGGTACACACAGGCGATCAACCCGGAGCGGTGCAGCCGCCGAAAATCGCCGTAGGCGAACGCATATCGGGCTTTGGTCTCGTCGGTGGCGCCATCGGTCAGCGCCAGGTGCCATTGCGCGTACTCATCCCAGGTGTGTGTTTCCAGGAAGTCGTTCTGCGCCTGCGCCTTGGGCTGGACCTGCCCCCAATCACTGTCCAGGACGTACTGACGGGCCCCGATCAGCTCGTGTGCCTTGCTCACCGCCGCGTCGTTGACGACGTACTTCGCCATGACTTGCTGGTATACCCCCGGCGGCAGTCGGTGTCACGCCGCCGTGCCAGAACGGCCGATGTGCCGCACACTGTGTCCATGTTTTCGCTGGAGGGTAAATCGGTTCTGGTCACCGGGGGCAGCAAGGGTATCGGCAAGGGCATCGCCTCGGTGTTCGCGCGAGCCGGCGCCGACGTGGCGATCGCCGCGCGTTCGGCCGCCGATCTGGATTCGACGGTGGCCGAGCTCGACGGCCTCGGTTCCGGAAAGGTGCTGGGCGTGACCGTTGATGTGCGGCAACCGGATTCGTGCGCCGCGATGGCCGCGGCCGTGGTGGAGGCGTTCGGTGGCATCGACGTGCTGTGCGCCAACGCGGGTGTCTTTCCCGACGCGCCGCTGAAGACCATGACACCCGAGCAGTTCGACGACGTCTTCGACATCAACGTCAAGGGCAATGTCTTCAGCGTGCAGGCCTGCCTGGACGCGCTCATCGCCTCGGGCCGGGGGCGGGTGGTCCTGACGTCCTCGATCACCGGGCCTATCACCGGTTTCCCGGGCTGGTCACATTACGGCGCCTCGAAGGCCGCACAGCTGGGGTTCATGCGGACGGCCGCGATCGAGCTGGCTCCGCACCGCATCACCGTCAACGCCGTCCTGCCGGGCAATGTGTACACCGAGGGCCTGGCCGATCTCGGTGAGGACTACCTGGCGCAGATGGCCCGCTCCATCCCGAACGGCGCGCTGGGCAAACCCGAGGACATCGGGTACGCAGCAGCGTTTTTGGCCTCCGACGAAGCCGGCTACATCACCGGCCAGTCGATCACCGTCGACGGCGGGCAGGTGCTGCCGGAATCGCCGGAGGCCGTCACACCCTGAATCAGTTCATGTTCCAGGGCGCGCCGTAGGTGGTCACGCTGTCACCGGCCGAGGAGATCAGCCGGGCATAGGGGCGCAGCAGCACGCCACCGGCCGCACCGGTCACGGTGCCGTGCGCGTTGGAGACCGCCACCGCACCTCCCGAGCCGGTGACGTCCACGGAGAAGGTGGCGACTTCCTGGATGCCGGGGCCGTTGCCCAGGTCAGCCGAGATCGAGACGCCGGGGAACAGCGGCGGGGTCACGATGGCCGGGATGAGGTCCAGATCGAAACCACCGGTGATGGGGTTGAACGTGCCGTAGTCCTGGCCGTCGAACGCGATGTTCGGGGTGGTGTAGCTGAAGTTGATGCCCACACCCAGCGACCACGGGAAGCCCACCTGGTAGCCCAGCTCCAGCACGCCCTCGAAGTCGTCCGCGCCCGCACCGGTCACCGCGTAGACGGCCTTGCCGGAGTGGAACCACTCCCGGGTGAGGCGGTTGCGGTCCAGCGGGAAGACACCGTTGAGGAACGTGTCCCACTGCTGGATGGTCAGGGTGCGGCCCTGACCGTCGACGAGGCTCAGCTCATTGTCCAAGCCAGCATGTGAGGTGCCCGTGCTCGCGAACAGAGCCGCGACGGAGGCGATCAACGCCACCAGCACCCGTCCGATTACCTTCATTTTGCCCCCAGCCTGGTCGGCGGTGAATTCCCGGCAGTTTGTTCAACCGGGGTCGGCGGTTACCGCACTGAGGATGCTGGCACCGTCCGGGGCCAAAAGGTCACAAATGAGAAACTTCACATGCTGCTCTTAATTAACGCTAACGATTGCGTCTTGGATTCAAAACAGCAGGTCAAGGGCCGCGGTGACAATGCTGTCGGTGTCGATGCCGTGGTAGCGGTACGCATCCTCGAGGGCACCGACCTGCCCGAACCGGCTGACGCCCAGCGCAATCGAGCGGACGTTGTTGATGCCGGAGAGGAACGACAGCGTGTGGGGATGGCCGTCGAGCACGGTCACCATCGGTGCGGCGCGTTCGGCGCCGAACACCTGCTCGAGAACCCAGGTGGGCGCCTCGGAGCGCCCCCGCCGCGCCTGCACGGCATCGAACAGCAGTCCGGGGCTGGTCACGCACACCACGTCGGCATCGATCCCCTGCTCGGCGAGACGGTCTGCGGCAGAAAGGGTTTCGGTGATCATCGCGCCCATCCCCACCAACGTCACCGCGGGAGAAGCGGCCCGCCGCAGCAGGTAGGCGCCGGCGACCACCTGGCGTCGGCGGCGCTCGCGTGCCGCCGGATCCCCGGGGACCGCCGCCAGTTTCTGATCCACCGGCCGCGTCGACAACCGCAAGTACGACGATGTGCCATCCACCCGGCCCAGCCGCGCCAGACACGACAGCAGGGTCCACTCGACATCGATGGCGAAGGCGGGTTCGTAACTGACACACCCGGGTTGTTCGAGGCCGATCGACGGTGTCTTGATCGACTGGTGCGCACCGCCTTCGGCGGCCAGAGTCACCCCCGACGGCGTGCCGACCAGAATGGACTGGCCGCCGGCGTAGATGCCGTATGACCACGGCTCCAGCGCTCGTTCCACGAACGGGTCATAGAGCACGCCGATCGGGAACAGTGGCTCACCCCAGCGGCTCCAGGTGGCGCCGAGTTCGCCGATGAGCCCCACCAGGTTGGTCTCGGCGATGCCGAGTTCCATGTGCTGGCCGGTCGGTTTCTCGCGCCAGTGCATGATGGTCTCGGCGTCGTCGTCGAACCAGTCGCGCCGCTCGGTCGTGGACCACACCCCCACCTTGTTGAGCCAGCCGGCCAGGTTCGTCGTCGAGCTCACGTCGGGGCTGACGGTGACCACCCGCCCGGCCGCCTCGGGCGCTTCCCGAGTCAGGTCGAGCAGCGCGCGTCCCAGCGCCGCCTGGGTGGTGGATGTCCCCGTCGGGGTCCGGCCGATGTCGGTGGGGACCGCAGGCGGTGTGCCGTCGGGCACCGGCCGCCGCTCCAGACGGTCTCTGGTGGCCGCACACAGCACCGCCTCGTCGCTGCCCTCGTCGAACCGCCGCCACGGGTGTGTGGGGTCCATGCCCAGCTCGGCAGCCAGCTCGTCATACTGTTCGACGGTCAGCAGGGAGGAGTGGTTCTGCGGATGTCCTTGTGTCGGAAGGCCGTAACCCTTGATGGTGTAGGCGATCACCACCGTCGGCCTGGTGTCATCGATCTGGCTGAACGCCTCACGCAACAGGTCGTGGTCGTGGCCGCCGAGGTTGCGGATGGCCGACAACAGGGTGGCGTCGTCCAGCCCCGCGATCAGGTCGCTGATGGCGCCGGCGCCCTCGCCCCCGCCGGGCAGGCGTGCGCGGAGCTCCTCGGCGTCGCAGCGCAGCAGGCGCTGGTACTCGGGGTTCGGCATGTCCACGATGCGGCGTCGTAATGCGTCACCACCGGGTTGTGCGAACAGGGCTTCCAGCAGCCGGCCGAACTTGCAGGTGATCACCTGCCATCCGGCGGCGGCGAACATCCGCTCCAGCCGGTCGGCGGCGATGTGTGGCACCACCCGGTCCAGCGACTGCCGGTTCATGTCCACGATCCACACGATCTCGCCGTACTCGGCCACGGCGGGGTCCAGGATCGCCTCCCAGACCGCGCCTTCGTCGAGTTCGGCGTCACCGACCAGCGAGTACTGCCGCCCCGTTCCCCCCGCATCGCCGAAACGGGACACATACCTGCGTGCCATGGCGGCCCAGATCGGTGCCGTCGCGCCGATCCCCACCGAGCCGGTCGAATAGTCCACCGGGTCAGGGTCTTTGGTGCGGCTGGGATAACTCTGCAGACCGCCGAACTCCCGCAAGGTGGTCAGGTACCGCTCGTCGAGTTCGCCGATCAGGTAGTTGATCGCGTGCAGCACCGGTGACGCGTGCGGTTTCACCGACACCCGGTCGCCGGCCCGCAGATGCTCGAACCAGAGTGAGGTCATGATCGTCGCCATCGAGGCCGACGAGGCCTGGTGCCCGCCGACTTTGAGGCCCGAGGTGTTGGGCCGGACACGATTGGCGTGGTGGATCATCGCGGTGGACAGCCACAGCACGCGTTTCTCGATCTCGACCAGCGGATCGCTCATGTCACCCTCCTCTGACGTGCGAAGTCACCTCGAGTCTGGATTCTCGACGTGAATCTGCGCAACGATGTCCGCAGACTCTGTGCAGATTGCACAGCAGAGACGAGCAACGAAGCGGGGAGACGAGCACTATGCCTGAGGTACGCGACACCGTCGACGCCATCGACACGCGCATCCTGTCCGCGCTCAACGACGATCCCCGGGCCGCCGCGGTCACCCTCGCCGACCGCACCGGGCTATCGCGCAACACCGTGCAGGCCAGGCTCGCCAGGCTGGAGGCCGGCGGCGTGCTGCGCCGGTTCGAGCGGCGCATCTCACCGGCTGCCCTCGGTTATCCGTTGACGGCATTCATCCTCACCACGGTCACACAACGGAAACTGCAGCAGGTCGCCGATGCGCTCGCGGCGATTCCCGAGGTTCTCGAGGTGCTCGGCATCAGTGGACCGGTCGATCTGCAGGTCCACGTGGTGGCCCGCGACGCCGACGATCTGTACCGGATCGCCGGGCGCATTCTGGACATCGACGGTGTGGAACAGACCAACACCTCGCTGGTGATGCGTCAGCTGGTGGATTTCCGGCTGACTCCGCTGCTCGAACAGCAGTGACCCGCTGAGCCTCAGCCCATCTGGAATTCGTCGAACGCCGCGATCAGATCGGATCCGGCGAAGGAGGCGCCGCACTGGCTGCGAAGGGTCAGCAACGGTGCGGTGATGTTGCGCAGGTCGAAGTACTCTCCGGGGTTTGCCGTGAAATAGGACCGGACGGTGTTGGTGGCCTGATCCCGCGGTTGCGTCAACGCGTTGGACAGGGCGTCGTTGGCCCCCGGATGCGAGGCCAGATATTGGCTGGCCGCACCGGAGACCTGACTGATGGTGGCGGTCGCGGCGTCGGCTCGGCAGGGCTCCGCTGCTGCGGTCGGTGCGGCCAGGACGGCTACCGCGAATCCTCCGGCCAGCGCTCCGGCCGCGCCCCGACGGACGATCTTCCCGGTGAGGTTCATAAAAGTGTTTCCCTTCGAGTACGCCCCGTCCCTGGCAGCTACGTACCCGCCGGGGTGGGTGGTAAACGCCGGCCCCCACGCGACACGCCCACGGGCGGATGTGATCGAAACGTTATCCAGGCAGGTGACAAGGGGCCCCGCGAACCGAATCCGTCTCCGTGTTACCAGTGAGTAACCTACGTCGGCGTAACCTCCGCTATCGTCGGGCAGACGGACCACCATCTCCACTCTCCACGGAAGGACGGTCCCCATGGACGAACTTCGATACCTCGACCTGCATGGCAATCGTGTGGCCTACCGCGACGCCGGCCCGGACACCGACGACGGCAGCCACGAAACCCTGCTGTTGATCCACGGGATGGCGGGTAGCTCGGAGACGTGGCGCTCGGTGATCCCGCAGCTCGCCCGCCAGCACCGCGTCATCGCGCCGGATCTGCTGGGACACGGCGGCTCGGACAAACCGCGCGGTGACTACTCACTGGGCGCGTTCGCGGTATGGCTGCGCGACTTCCTCGACGAGCTGGGCATCCCGCATGCCACCGTGGTCGGGCAGTCGCTCGGTGGCGGCATCGCCATGCAGTTCGGCTATCAGCACCGCGACAAATGCGAACGGTTGGTCCTTATCGGCAGTGGCGGACTGGGCCCGGACTTGAACTGGATGCTGCGGCTGCTGAGCGCGCCGGGGGCCGAGCTGGTGCTGCCCGCGGTGGCACCTCAGCCGGTCCTGAACGTGGGCAACTCGATCAGGTCATGGCTGTCCTCGGCGGGCATCCACTCCCCGCGCGGCAGCGAGATGTGGAGTGCCTACACCTCGCTGGCTGACCGCGAGACGCGCAGCGCTTTCCTGCGCACGTTGCGCTCGGTCGTCGACCACCGCGGTCAGGCGGTCAGCGCGCTGAACCGGCTTCATCTGACAGCTCAGGTGCCGGTGCTGTTCATCTGGGGTGAGAGCGACCGGATCATTCCGGTGGCCCATGGCCATGCCGCTCATGAGGCGCTGCCGGGCAGCAGGCTCGAAGTGCTGCCGAACATCGGACATTTCCCGCATGTCGAGGCACCCTGGGAGGTGACCCGGATCCTGGAGGATTTCATCGCCTCCACAGATCGCCGGTCGACCGCTGTCACCCGCTGCTGAGGAGGACAGATGAGCCCCGAGGACACCG
Source organism: Mycobacterium sp. Soil_C_30 (assembly GCF_057656995.1). NCBI lineage: Bacteria > Bacillati > Actinomycetota > Actinomycetes > Mycobacteriales > Mycobacteriaceae > Mycobacterium > Mycobacterium sp. Soil_C_30. The sequence continues at coordinate 243,157 of NZ_JBDGJH010000009.1, forward strand.
TCCGCGTGGTGGACGGCGGCCCGCGTCAGGTCAGCCGGTCGATCGACGTGAACGCACCTGCCGCCGACTTGTACGCCATCGTCGCCGACCCCCGACGCCACCATGAGGTCGACGGCTCGGGAACAGTGCGGACCAACGTCACGTCCCCGACGGAGTTGACTGTGGGATCGCGCTTTTCGACCCGGATGACGATGTTCGGGATCCCGTATCGGATCACCAGCACCGTCACCGCGCTCAAACCCGGCGAGCTGGTCGAGTGGCGTCACCCGTTCGGCCACCACTGGCGGTGGGAGTTCGAGCAGCTCTCCCCCACCTCGACGCGGGTCACCGAGACGTTCGACTACCGCGACACCGGTGCGGTCAAGGACCGCACCAGGTACTACGAGCGCCTGGGCTTCGCCAAGTCGAATGCCACCGGCATCGAGTCGACGCTGACCCGGCTGCGGGACCGCTACGCCTGATCAGTAGGCGATGAAGAGGATCTCGTCGCGCGAGTAGTCATGCCCGGGATGGTTCTCGGACAGGTGCTTCTGCGTCTTCTCGACCAGATCGTCCTCATCGGTGCCGACGATCGCCTCGCCGCACGGGCAGTTCAGGTGAGTCTTCATGAGACAGGTCTACCCGACGTGTCGCAGTCAGGAAAGTCAGAACTCCTTGTCTGATGCAACTGCATCAAGTCATGATGATGTCGCTTCACAAGTGAGTCCGCTTCAACGCCGAGACGGGGTAGTGACGATGTGGGATTTCGAGACAGACCCGCAGTACCAGACCAAACTCGATTGGGTCGACGACTTCATGCGCACCGAGGTCGAACCGCTCGACCTGCTTCCACTGGACCCCTACGACAAGCACAACCCGGCGGTGATGGCCGCCCTGCGACCGCTGCAGCAGCAGGCCAAGGACCAGGGCCTGTGGGCGGCCCACCTGACCCCAGAGCTCGGCGGTCAGGGCTACGGCCAGGTCAAGCTGGCGCTGCTCAACGAGATCCTGGGTCGCTCGCGCTGGGCACCGTCGGTATTCGGTTGTCAGGCACCCGATTCCGGCAACGCCGAGATCCTGGCCCTGTTCGGCACCGACGAGCAGAAGAAGCGGTACCTGCAGCCGCTGCTGGACGGTGAGATCAGCTCCTGCTACTCGATGACCGAACCCCAGGGCGGGTCCGACCCCGGCCTGTTCGTCACCCGCGCCGACCGAGACGGCGATTCCTGGCTGATCAACGGCGAGAAGTGGTTCTCGTCCAACGCCCGCCACGCCTCGTTCTTCATCGTCATGGCGGTCACCGATCCCGACGCCCGCACCCGCGACAAGATGTCGTTGTTCATCGTCCCGGCCGAGACACCCGGCATCGAGATCGTCCGCAACGTCGGAGTCGGCGGTGAATCCCCTGAGCACGGCACCCACGGTTACGTCCGCTACACCGACGTCCGGGTACCGCTCGACCATGTGCTCGGCGGTCAAGGCCAGGCCTTCGCGATCGCGCAGACCCGGCTCGGCGGCGGCCGCATCCACCACGCCATGCGCACCATCGCGTTGGCGCGCAAGGCTTTCGACATGATGTGCGAACGGGCTGTATCGCGGCAGACGCGCCAGGGTCCGCTGGGCGACTTCCAGATGACGCAGGAGAAGATCGCCGACAGCTGGATCCAGATCGAACAGTTCCGGCTGCTGGTGCTGCGCACCGCGTGGCTGATCGACAAGCATCACGACTACTCGAAGGTGCGACGTGACATCGCCGCGGTCAAAGTGGCGATGCCGCAGGTGCTGCACGACGTGGTACAGCGGGCCATGCACCTGCACGGCGCGCTCGGGGTGTCCAACGAGATGCCGTTCGTCAAGATGATGGTGGCGGCGCAGTCACTCGGAATCGCGGACGGCCCAACGGAAGTGCACAAGCTGACGCTGGCCCGACGCACCCTCAAGGAGTACGAGCCGGTGGACACCCTGTTCCCGTCGGCGCACATCCCGACCCGGCGCGCCGAAGCGCAGGCACGGCTGGCCGAACGGTTGGAACGCGAAGTGGCAGAACTGTAGTCGCCGATGCCCGCCACCGAGACGCGCGCGAACCTACTGGCCGCCGCCGAGCAACTGTTCGCCCATCGGGGTGTCGACGGCGTGAGCCTGCGTGAGATCGCCCGCAGCGCGGGCGCCAAGAACGTCATCGCCGTGCAGTATCACTTCGCCGATCGCGACGGGGTGCTGCGCGCCATACTCCACAAACATCTGCCCGGAGTCGACGAGCGCCGACACGCGCTGCTCGACGCCGCCGAAACCCGTCCCGCCCTGCCGGTGATGGCCGGGGCGTTGGTGCGGCCGTTGGCGGCCAAACTCACCGATGACGGCGGCGGCCCCGAGTTCTTACGTGTGTATGCCGACCTGCTGAACCGGCCCAAGCCATGGCGGGATGCCATGGAAGGAGAAGACGGCCGGTTCGGCAGCTTGAGCCGGTGGCGCGCGATGGTGGCCCCACTGCTCGATCCCGAGGGCGCCAAGCTCCATCTGCGGATGGATGCGCTGCTCTACACGGCCGTGCAACTGGCCCGCCGCGCCGAATCCGCGCCGCACACCGATGACCGGCTGTTCACCAGCCATCTGATCGATGTGGTGGCCGCCATCCTGGCGGCGCCGGTCTCGGAGGAGACGCGCCAGCTGTCCTCCGAACGGGACCGGCGGCGGGGCCGCTGAAGCCGGGTCATCTCACTCGACTCAGATCCCGCGCTTCTCGGCTTCCTCCCTCAGCACCGGCATGACGTGCTCGGCGAACAGCCGCATGGTCCGGTGCACGTTCTCGGTGGCCGTTCCCGGCGGGCGGACCTCCAGCCCGATATGTGTGATCAGGCCCCGCTCGCCGCGCACGATCGGCAGGAACTTCTCGATGATCTGCTCGACGGTGCCGGGGTTGGGCACGGCGAAACCGACCTGTTCGCCGGTCTGCGCGCCGTGTCGCATCATGTCCATGGTCACGCGTGCCGACTCCGGCGGCTGATTGCCGTCGAGATCTCGCCGCAGGGCGTACTGATTGGACACCCACATACATGGCTCGGCGGTGGCCTCGAATGCGTCGTCCCAGGTGTCGGCGATGCTGAGGTGGTTGACGAAGCCGATCAGCTTGTCCTCGGGGCGCTCACCGCGGTCCCGGGTGATCTGCTCGTACACCCCGGTGACGTCGGGCGCGATCAGGTTGTAGCCGCGCTCGGCAGCCCGTCTGACCCCTTTGGGCCCGAAACCACCCCAGAAGATCGGGATCCGCTTCTGCACCGGCTGCATGATCCACCGCACGTCCGGGAAGGTGAAGTACTTTCCGTCGATGTCGAATTCGGCCTCGCCACCGTGCAGACAGCGTTCGAGGATGTCGATCACTTCCCAGGTGCGGCCGAAACGGGTGCGGGGATCGACACCGAAGGTGTGGAACTCCTCCCATTGCGAGCCGACGCCGATGCCCAGATCGAAGCGCCCGTTGGAAGCGATGTCGACGGCGGCGACGTCCTCGGCCAGCCTCAGGGGGTTGTGGAAGGGCGCGCAGATCACCGAGGTCCCCAACCGGATGCGGCTGGTGCGGCCGGCGACGGCTGCGAGCATGGTCAGCGGCGATGAGTTGCCCGAGGCGAAGCAGAAGTGGTGCTCACCGAAATACACTGCGTCGTAACCCAGTTCCTCGGCCAGGACGGCATCGTTGACGTAGTTCCACCACGCGTCGGCAGCGGATTGACCGAGGTCGGTTCGCTGCCGCGGGCCGGCGATGATCGAGAAACGCATCTACTTCTTTCGTTCGGGCTCAGCCAGGGACACGTTCACTCTGCCGGTCGTGGCGCCATCAGTGAAGGCGAGATTTCTGATGGCGGACATAAACTCGGCTTATGCAGGACAGCCGCGGCACGCCGTCGTTGGTCAACCTGGATCTCAACCTGCTGGTGACTCTCGACGCGATCCTGACGCACCAGAGTGTCACTCGGGCCGCCGAGCACCTCGGCGTCAGCCAACCCGCTGTCTCCGCGGCCCTGGGCCGGCTGCGTCGTCACTTCGGTGACGAGATCCTGCGGCGCGTGGGCAACCGGTACCAGCTGACGCCATTGGCCGTCGATCTGCGTCAGCGCACCCGGCTGGCGCTCACCGGCGTCGAGCGGGTTTTCGCCAGCCGCTCGGACGTCACCGACACCGCCCGGGAGTTCTCGGTGATCGTCAGCGATTACGGTTCCGCCGTGTTGGGGCGCCGCCTGATCGAACTGGTCACCGCGGCGGCACCGCGGGCCCGCATCCGGTTCATCCCAGCCGCTCCGGAACTCGTCGACCGGGCCGAGCAGAGCCTGACCGCCGCCGATGTCCTGCTCGTCCCGCACGGTTTTGTTGCCGACCTGCCCCACGCCGAGGCCTTCCGCGACGAGTGGGTGCTCGTCGCCGATCACCGGCACCCGTTTCCCGGCGAAACGCCCTCTGTCGACGATCTACGGACCAGGCCGTGGGTGTTGCTCTACAACACCCAGACCGCGTCGACTCCCGCTGCGCAGCGGCTGCGGATGACCGGTATCGATCCCCACGCCCAGGTCACCACGGACAGCTTCCTGGCCGTGCGCAGCCTGGTGGTCGACAGCAGCCGCGTGGCGCTGCTCCCTCGGCGGCTGCTGGACATCGCCGGCATGAGCGACGGGCTCCGCGTGCACCCGAGTCCGGTGCCCCTGGATCCGCTGGTCCTGGTGATGTGGTGGCACCCCGTTTACGAGCACGACCCCGAGCACCGGTTCCTGCGCGAGGCGATAGCCCAGGTGGCCCGCGAGTACGCCTGAGGCGGGCGTATGCCAGACTTTGTCAATACATATGTCCTCTATGAATAGGCCTGTGCGGCAATGAGCTGGGCTGATGTCACGTTGCTGCTCGTCGCCGGTGTGGCGGGCGGGCTCACCGGAAGTATCGCCGGGCTGGCGTCGGTGGCCACCTATCCCGCCCTGCTGGCGGTCGGGCTGCCGCCCGTGACCGCGAACATCACCAACACGGTCGCGTTGGTGGGCAACGCCGTCGGGTCGATCATCGGCTCGCGACCCGAGCTGCGCGGACAACGGCCGTTCCTGTTACGCACCGTCCCGATGGCCGCGCTCGGCGGTGCGCTCGGTGCCGTGTTGTTGTTGTCGACACCGGCCGAAGGTTTCGAGAAGCTGGTGCCGCTGCTCATCGGGTTCTCCTCGGTCGCGATCGTGTGGCCGCGCCGGGAGAAGGCGCCCACGGATCACCCCCGCCAGAACCGGACCGTGTTGCTCGCCGAGAGTGCGGCGGTCGTGGCCATCGCCATCTACGGCGGTTACTTCGGCGCCGCCGCCGGGGTGCTGTTGCTGGCGTTGCTGTTACGGGCGGGCGGCGCGACGCTGGCGCATGCCAACGCCTCCAAGAACGTGCTGCTGGGCGCGTCCAACGGCACCGCGGCCGTCATCTTCGTGGTGGTTGCGCCGGTGCACTGGCCGTCGCTGATCCCGCTGGCGATCGGCTGCATCATCGGCTCGCGGCTGGGCCCGATCGTGGTACGGCACGCGCCTTCTGCGCCGCTGCGCTGGCTCATCGGCGCCGGCGGCCTGGTGCTGGCGATCAAGCTCGGCCTCGACGCCTACTGACCCCCTCCCAGGCCGACCCCCCTCCCAGGCCGAGCGCGCGTGTCTGTACACCAACACGCCGCCTCTGGCGTACAAAACTGAGCGCTCACCCAATCAAAACTGTTCCGTCGCTGCGGGGATCGGCCCCGGCATCAAGCAACCCGTCGGCACCGACCCGGGCAATCATCGAATGCCCGGCATCATCGTTGAGGTGGTCGACCTCCTCGACGGTCAGCGATGTACGGCGAAGCTGGTCCATGGCGGCGGGGTCCAGACCCGGCTCGACCATCACGTGATCGTCGGTCTGACCGGCGCGTCGCGCACCCACGATGAACCGGGGTGCCGCAACGATGTCCTGCGCGCTGAACCCCGCGGCGCTGCGCAGCAGCAGTTGGGTGTGGATCTGCGTCTGCGCCTTGCCGCCCATGGTGCTGTGTGCGGCCACCGCGCCGTCGCGGTGTTCGACGATCACCGGCACCAGGGTGTGGCCCGGCCGCTTACCGGCCGCCACCCGGTTCGGCGAGTCGGGGTCCAGCGAGAAGAACGAGGCACGGTTGTGCAGCAGCACGCCGGTCGACGGGTCGAGCACCTGGGCGCCGAACGCGTGGAACACCGACTGGATCAACGACACCGCGGTTCCGTCGGCGTCGACGGCCGCGATGCCGACGGTGTCCCCGGTGGGCTTGTCCGAGGGCGCATTCCGAACACGCGAACCGCCGCCGGCACGGCGCGCCGCCTGTTCGCGAGCGTCCCGATAGGACTGTTCGGTCAGCAGGGCGGCGACGTCGAACGGCGCCCATCGTGGATCGGCCAGCACGCTGTCGCGGTGGGCGTTGGCTGCGTAGAAGATCTCGGCGAGCACCCCGGCGTCCGGTGTTCCGGCTCGCCACGCCCCCAGCGAGTACAGCAGCGCGTAACCCTGCGAGTTGGGGGCGGCTGTCGACACCCTGTGGTCGCCGAAGTCCGCGGTCAGCGGGTCTTCGATACTGACCTGGTGGCCGGCTAGGTCCGCGGCGGTCACCGGCACACCCAGCGCATGGAACCCGGTTGCGAGCCGACGCCCGGTGGCGCCGCGGTAGAAGGACTCCAGGCCGTCGCGCGCCAGGGCTTCCAAGGTGTCCGCCAGCGCCTCCTGCACCAGCGGTTCACCAAGGGCGAACGGTCGCGGACCCGCGAACAGTGTCGCATGGCACCCTGGGTCCTGTCGCAGCGTCGCGGCCTCGTTGCCGAGCGCGCGGGCCAGGTTTGGGCTCACCGGAAATCCCTTGCGCGCCAGCCTTATTGCAGGCTCTAGCAGTGTCTCGAGCGGCAACGAACCGCCGCGCTCCAGCAGTGCCGCCCAGCCGGAGACCAGGCCGGGCACCGAGACCGCCAGCGGGCCGCGGGTCGGCATCGTGGGCAGCTGGTGCAGGCCCGTCGGTGCCGATCCGTACGCACCGGAAGCGTTGAGACACAGCGTGGTTCCATCGGGCCGGCGCAGGAGGATGATCGCGTCGCCCCCGATGCTGCACATGTGCGGGTAGACGACGGTGAGCACCGCTGCGGCGGCCACCGCGGCGTCGACGACGGTGCCACCGGCAGCGGCGATGTCGCGTGCGGTGTCGACAGCTGCCGGATGCGGGGCGGCGACGGCGATGGGAGGCATCCGGTAATCCTGCCCTCTCTCCCGGAGACAGCGGCGGCGGACAGGAGCACAGTGTCCCTATGACATCGAAAGGCCCGGTGACACCGAGACCGCCGCTGCCGCCGTTCACCCACGACACCGCGGTCCAGAAGGTCCGCGCGGCCGAAGACGCCTGGAATACCCGCGACCCCGCCCGGGTGTCCCTGGCCTACACACCCGACAGCTGGTGGCGTAACCGGTCGACGTTCCTGAACGGCCGAGCCGAGATCGTCGAGTTCCTCACCGACAAATGGTCACGGGAGCTCGATTACCGTCTGATCAAGGAACTCTGGGCGTTCGATGGCAACCGCATTGCCGTCCGGTTCGCCTACGAGTACCACGACGCCGACGGCAACTGGTTCCGCGCCTACGGAAACGAGAACTGGGAGTTCGACGACGACGGCCTGATGCGGAAACGCCACGCCAGTATCAACGACGTCCCCATCACCGAGGGCGACCGGCTGTTCGACTGGGACCGCTCGGGTCCGCGGCCCGAGGATCATCCCGGGCTCAGCGACCTCGGCCTGTGAACTCCAGCGTCGCTTTCCGGCCCGGTCGGCGAGCGCACAGTTTGTGCACAAAAGCCCGGCGTGTTGCCGGACAAACACGCGCGCTCGGCCGTTGAGGGCTAGCTGACGTAGCGCAGGATGCTCTCCGCCACGCATGCCGGTTTGGCGGCGCCCTCGATCTCGATGGTGGTGGTGACGATGATCTGCACCGTGCCCTGGCCGACGTCCTGGGTGTCGGTGAGGGTGCTGGTGGCGCGCACCTTGGAACCGACTGGCACGGGCGAGGGGAACCTGACCTTGTTCAGCCCGTAGTTGATGCCCATCTTGACGCCGTCGACGGTGAAGATCTGGTGCATCAACCGCGGCAGCAGCGACAGCGTCATGAAGCCGTGCACGATCGTGGTGCCGAACGGACCCTTGGCGGCCTTCTCCTGATCGATGTGAATCCACTGGTGGTCGCCGGTGGCGTCGGCGAACAGGTTCACCTCGTCCTGGCTGATGGTCACCCAGTCGCTGGAGCCCAGCTCCTCGCCTTTGGCTGCCACCAGTGCGTCGACCGACTCGAACGTCCGCATCCCTGTCGTTCCTTTCCTTGGTTGTGTTCTGCAAACTACTCGCGCGCGGCGATCAGACCTTCCTGGACCACCGTGGCACAGACCGCGCCACCGGCGTCGACGAATTGACCGGTGACCACGCCGCGGCCACGTGCCGCGGCGGGTGAACGGGTTTCCAACAGGTTCCACCGGTCGGCGCGGATCGGCCGGTGGAACCACACCGACGCGTCGGTGGTGCCGCTGCGGTGGCTGCGGTCGCGCATCGAATGGCCGTGCACACGCAGGGCGGCATCGATCATGTAGACATCGGTGACGAACAGTCCCAGACAGGTGTGCAGAAGCGCCTCATCGGGCAGCGGAACAGTTGTCCGCCAATACAACCGGCGCGTGAAGCCAGCACCTTCGCCATGGTCGGCGATTCTGATGTCCAGCTCGTCGAGGGGCAATCCGGGCGCCGGACCGGCCGGGCCGGTGGCGGGTAACGCCTCGGGATCGTCGGGCAGCACGCCGAGGTCGCCGTGTTCAGGGCCCGGCAGTGGGAGTGCGAAGGACACGGTGGCCGAGGTGATGACCCGCTCCCCCTGACGCGCCAGCACCCGCCGGGTCATCGCGGTGCGCCCGTCGTACAAACGCTCCACGGCGTAATCCACCGGCGCACCTGAGTCACCACCTCGCAGGAACTGCAGGTGCAGGCTGGTGGGCACCGCCTCCGGCTTGACGGTCTGTCCTGCCGCAGCCAGCGACTGCGCCAGGAACTGACCGCCGAAGGCGCGCTTGCCTGCCGGCCCGTGTCCCGGCGCCTGAAACCAATCCTCCTGTGTCGCAGACAGTTCCAACAGATCCAGCAGAGCGCTCACTGCACCACCCCGGATTCCGTCAGCCGCTGCACGTCTGCGGCGGAGACTCCCAGTTCGGTCAGCACCGCGGCGGTGTCGTCGCCGAGTGCCGGCGCGGGCACTGCCACGGATCGAGAACCGTTGACCGACAACGGCAGACCCGGCGCCAGGTGGTCACCGATGCGCGGCTGGTGCAGGGCGGTGAACAAGGGGTTGGCCGTCACCCGTTCATCGGCGGCCGCCTCGGCGAAGGTGCGGTAGCGCTCCCACAGGATGGATGTCGACGCCAGGCCGGCGGCGATCTGGTCGGCGGTGTGTTCGCGGAACCACACCGCGAACAACCCGCTGAGTGCCTCGCGGTGCCGGTATCGGCTGCCCTCGTCGGCGAAGTCGACGTCGAGCGCTTCGGCCAGTGCCGCAACGGCTTTGGCGGAACCGGTCAGTTCGGCCAGGTCGCGGAAGTGTCGTGGGGTGAGTGCGACGAGCATGAAGGACACCCCGTCGCTGCTGGTGAAGTTCTGCCCGTACTGGCCGTAGATCGCGTTGCCGAGTCGCTGCCGCTGGGTTCCGTTGATCATCGGCTCGGTGAGGAACCCGAGGTTGCCCGCCGTGGCCAGGGCGACGTCTTCGAGCGGCAACCGGATGTGGCTGCCCGCTCCGGTGGCGTCACGATGCCGCAGAGCGGCCGTGATACCCAGTGCCGCGTACAGTCCGCACGCCACGTCCCAGGCCGGCAGGACGTGGTTGATCGGACCTTCTTCGGTTTCCGGGCCGGTGACCATCGGGAACCCGATGCCGGCGTTCACGGTGTAGTCGACCCCGGTGCCGCCGTCGGCGCGCCCGGATACTTCGAGATGGATCAGATCGGCACGCAGCGCCGACAACTGTTCGTAGGAATGCCATGGTCGCCCAACAACATTGGTGATCACCACACCGGCGTCGGTGATCAAACGCCGCACCAGGTCCTGCCCCTCGCCCGAGCGGAAGTCCACGGCCACCGAGCGCTTGCCCTTGTTCAGGCCCGCCCAGTAGATGCTGTCACCGCTTTCGGCCAGTGGCCAGCGCCGGTAATCGGCGGCGCCACCCACCGGGTCCACCCGGATCACCTCACAGCCCAGTTGGGTCAGCGTCATGCCCGCCAGCGGGATCGCCACGAAACTGGAGATTTCGATGACGCGCACTCCGGCCAGCGGTCTCGTCGCATCGACGGTCATGACGGTAGTCAACCAGTTGCCCGTTCTCCCCACCGTGAGGACCCGGCGCAGGTCGGCGGGCCCGCCGGTCGAGAACGCGATTCTTCGTGCGTTAGAGTCACGTTCTATGCTGGATCCGGCCGACCTCTTCCACACCGGCATCGTGGTGGCCGACCTCGACGCCGCGATGCAGCAGCTGAGCGCCGTTGCGGGATACCGCTGGACCACCCCGATGACCAACACCATCCCGGTGGTCATCGGGGACACCGAACGTGATGTCGAGTTCCGGATGACGTACTCGGTGCAGGCGCCGCACCTCGAACTGGTTCACGAGATCCCCGGGACCTTGTGGACAGCGGCACCCGGGATCGCGACGCATCACCTCGGCTATTTCGTCGACGACGTCGCCGTGACCTCGCGTGACCTCGACGCGGCCGGATTCGCCTTCGAGGCCGGCACCGCGGTGTTCGCCTATCACACGAATGCGCTGGGCGTCCGGATCGAGATCGTGCAACGCGGTTTGTTCGGCGATTGGCAGGCATTCCTGGACGCCGCATGACCGTCACTCCCGGGCAGCTGAGCCTCGACGGCCGCGTCGCCGTGGTGACGGGCGGTGGTTCCGGGATCGGGCGCGGCATCGCCGCGGGCCTGGCCGCCTTCGGCGCATCCGTGATGATCTGGGAGCGCGACGAGCGGGCGTGTGCTGCCGCATCCGATGTGCAGGCCATCGCGGTCGACGTCCGCGACAGTGCCGCCGTGGACACGGCCCTGGCGCAGACCGTCGCCGAACTCGGCACCCCGACCGTGCTGGTGAACAACGCCGGCGGCACCTTCTTCTCGCCGCTGCTGGACACCGGTGAGAACGGCTGGGACGCGCTGTACCGCGCCAATCTGCGGCATGTGCTGCTCTGCACGCAGCGGGTGGCCCGGGTGATGGCCGGCGCGGCGCTGCCCGGCAGCATCATCAACGTCACGTCCATCGAAGGCGTCAGGGCCGCACCGGGTTACGCGGCCTACGCCGCCGCCAAGGCCGGCGTCATCAACTACACCCAGACCGCGGCGCTGGAACTGGCGCGCCACGGCATCCGGGTCAACGCGCTGGCACCGGACATCACGCTCACCGAGGGGCTCACCACACTGTCCGACGGCGACCACACCGACCGGTTCGCCCGCATCGTTCCCCTGGGCAGGCCCGGTCATGTCGACGATCTGGCGGGTGCGGCGGTGTTCCTGGCCTCCGATCTGGCCGGCTACATCACGGGGCAGACGTTGCACGTCGACGGGGGGACGCAGGCCGCAGGCGGCTGGTATCACGGCGCCGACGGCAACGGTTACGTCTACGGTCCGAGTTGACGGGTACTCCCCTGCCATGACTGATCCGAAAGACCGCAAGGACGATTCCGAAGAAGACGTCAACGACGACGACCATGTGGCGTCCTCTCGCGCCGGTGGCAGCGACTCCGACGGCGGCTCCTACGTCGGCCGGACGGGTTCGGACGACGCCTTGGACACCGAGGAATCCGGTGCGGAGGCACGCGCTAGAACAGAGTGATGCGCCTGCTCCTGATCGCCGATACCCACCTGCCGAAACGTGCCAAGGACCTCCCTGTACAGGTGTGGGACGAGGTGGAGACCGCCGACGTGGTGTTCCATGCCGGTGACTGGGTGAACGTCGAGTTGCTCGACGCGCTCGAGGATCGCGCCGCGCGTCTGGTGGGGTGTTGGGGCAACAACGACGGCCCCGAACTACGCGCCCGGTTGCCCGAGCGCGCCGACATCACCCTCGAGGGTGTGCGCTTCACCGTGGTCCACGAAACCGGCGGATCCCAGGGTCGTGACGCGCGCATGGCCCGCGAGTACCCGGACAGCGACGTGCTGGTGTTCGGGCACAGCCACATTCCGTGGGACACCACCTTCTCTGTGGGGCGGCCCCAGCCTTTACGCCTCCTCAACCCCGGATCACCCACCGATCGGCGTCGGCAGCCGTTCTGCACGTACATGACGGCCACGGTGGCCGACGGCGAGCTCAGCGACGTCGAAGTGCACCAGGTGCCGAGATAGCTCTGCGACAGAGGTATCTTGGATCCGTGGAGTCCCGGACCGAACTGACCAGCGTGCTGTTTGGCACCATCGGTCGGTTCCGGCGCCAGGTCCGGCGCTCGGCGGGCCGGTCAGCAGATCGAAGTTTCGCCGCCGGTCTCACCGAATCCCAGGCCGAACTCCTGCGCCTGGTCGGGCGGCAGCCCGACATCTCGGTCAGCCAGGCCGCCGCCGAACTGGGCCTGGCCGCCAACACGGCCTCCACCCTGGTGTCGAAACTCTGCGCCGAAGATCTGTTGTTACGCCAGGCCGATCCCGCTGACCGCAGGGTGGGGCGGCTGCGACTCACAGAACCGGCGCAGCAGCTGGCCGACGCCTCGCGCGCCGCCCGGCGGGCAGTGCTGGCCGACGTGCTCGACACCTTGACCGATGACGAGATCGATTCCCTGCAAGCAGGATTAGAGGTGCTGACGAAGATGACCCGCCTCCTCGAGGACCGCGCACCATGAGCGTCACCCCGGCGATCGACTGTCGTCACCTCACCCACCGGTACGGCGACTTCACCGCCGTCGACGACCTCACCCTGACCGTCGAACCGGGTGAAACGCTCGGACTGCTGGGCCCCAACGGGGCGGGCAAGACCACCGCGGTGCGGGTCCTGACCACACTGACGCCCGTCCAGCACGGCGACGTGTCCATCTTCGGCTTCGACGCCAAGCGCGACACCATGGACATCCGGTACAACATCGGCTATGTCCCCCAACAACTCTCCATCGAATCGGCATTGACGGGCCGGCAGAACGTCGAGTGGTTCGCCCGGCTCTACGACGTGCCCCGGCGGCAACGCACCGCCCGCGTCGACGAGGCGCTGTCCGCGATGAACCTGCTCGACGTCGCCGACTCCCTGGCCAGTACCTACTCCGGCGGCATGGTGAGGCGCCTGGAACTCGCCCAAGCCCTGGTGAACCGGCCCTCGCTGCTGATTCTCGACGAGCCCACCGTGGGGCTGGATCCCATTGCCCGCGACGGGGTGTGGACTCAGGTGCAGCGCATGCAGGACGAGTTCGGTATGACGGTGCTGCTGACCACCCATTACATGGAGGAGGCCGACGTCCTCTGTGACCGGGTGGCGTTGCTGCATCACGGCAAGCTGCAAGCCGTGGGCAGCCCCGCCGAACTCAAGGAGACCGTCGGCGCGGAGGCAACTCTCGAGGATGTCTTCCGCCACTATGCCGGCTCGGATCTCGACGAATCGGCTCCGCAGGGCCTCAAGGAAATCCGGTCCAGCAGGAGGACGGCGCGCCGTGGCAGCTGAAACAGTGGTAGCTGAACTCGTCCGCGCACCCCGTGGGCTACACCGGGTGCGCGGAATGGCTTTGCGCATGGGCACATTCGCCCTGGTCGAACTGCAGAAGCTGCGCCATGACCGCACCGAACTGATCACCCGCATGGTGCAGCCGGCGTTGTGGCTGTTGATCTTCGGGCAGACGTTCAGTCATCTCGATGTGATCGACACCGGGTCGGTGTCGTATCTGGCGTTCCTGGCGCCGGGGATCATCGCGCAGTCGGCGCTGTTCATCTCGATCTTCTACGGCATCCAGATCGTCTGGGACCGCGACGCGGGCATCCTGGCCAAGCTGATGGTGACCCCGGCGCCGCCGTCGGCGTTGGTGGCGGGCAAATCCTTTGCGGCGGGGGTACGTTCGGTCGCCCAGGTGATCGGCGTGCTGGCGATCGCGTACCTGATGGGCGTGACGCTCACCTGGAACCCCCTGCGCATCCTGGCCGCCATGGCGGTGGTGGTACTGGGTGCGGTGTTCTTCGCCTGCCTGTCGATGTCGCTGGCCGGGCTGGTGCGCAACCGGGACCGGCTGATGGGCATCGGGCAGGCCATCACCATGCCGCTGTTCTTCGCGTCCAACGCGCTGTATCCGGTCGACATCATGCCGCAGTGGCTGCGCTGGCTGTCCGCGGTGAACCCGCTGAGCTACGAGGTCAACGCGTTACGCGGACTGCTGATCGGCACGCCGTCGAACATGGCGCTCGATCTCGGGGTCCTGGTGGTGGCCGCCGTGCTCGGGGTGGCCGTCGCCTCGACGCTGCTACGCCGACTGGTCCGCTGAGTCCACCACCGAACGTGCGGTGAACTCGACGCGGCGGCCTTCGGAGGTCCACTGCAGCGCAGCGGTTCCCGACAGCTGCACCGTCGCGCCCGTGGTGTAGTCGGTGAACAACAGCGCGGCCTCGTCGTCGACCGCGAGGTTACCCAGACTGTTGAACATGTTGTTGCCCGGGAAATCTGGCCAGCTCACCGTGGTCGGCGACGTCACCTCGACGAAGCCGGGCGGGCCGCCGCGATGGGAGGCGTCGTTGCCGCGCGTCGGGTGCGTGGTGCCGAGGAAGAACGTGTCCGCCGCGGCCACCAGGCCCTGCGCGGCGGCCGTCAGCGCGGTGCCGCGCGCAAAATGCGGTGCCGCCGACGCCGCGGCGTCCGTGTCGTGCCGGTGGATGTGTTGGGGGCAGTTGCCGTACGCCTGGTCCACCTGGACCACCAGAGCGTGGTCGTCGGCCGCCGTGAGAGTTCCGTTGATCCGGACCCGGCGCCGTGCCGCGAAATCGATGGCGATGAGGCCGACCTGCTGGTCCGCGGCCACCTCGCGCAACGGATCGCCGACGCGTGGGACCGCCGCGATGCGCAGGACGTCGGCGTCGCCGTCCAGGAAACCGGGCGGCCCGGCCAGGGGTGAGGTCCACAGCACGCCGTGGCGGTCGCGGGCGGTCAGCACGGCGTAGCGCTGCAGGGCGAGAAACCTCTGCCCGCCACCGGAAAGATCCGCCGGGGCCAGCATGCCCTGCAGTCGATGCGCCTGCAGTTGCACACCCGCCTCACGTTGTACGGCGAGCTCGCCTTCGTGAAATCCCCAGACCATTGCGGTTACAACAGCGGGAGGCGCGCGTAGCTTCCGTGCCGCCAGACACAAACTCACGCAGCAAACCATCCGAGGCGTCAGAATGTGGCGGTGACTCAGGACTCCCCGCCGCTGCCGCCGTCGTTCGGCTACACCCTCAAACGACTGTTCCTGGGCAAACCGCTGACCACCAGCCAGCTCAAGGACGAGAAACTCTCCAATCGGGTCGCCCTGGGAGTCCTCTCACCCGATGCGATCTCGTCGAGCGCCTACGGCACCGAGGTGGTGCTCGTGGAGTTGCTGCCGTATGCCGCGCTGGCGGCATTTGTGCTGCTGCTGCCCATCACCGGCGTCATCCTGTGCATCCTGGTGCTCGTCGCGGCGTCGTACTGCCAGGTGGTGATGACCTACACCAAAGCGGGCGGTTCGTATGTGGTGGCGCGCGACAACTTCGGGCCGCGGGTGGCGCAGGTGGCCGCGGCGGCACTGATGATCGACTACGTGGTCACCGTGGCGGTGCAGGCCGCCGCGGGAACCGTCGCGGTGGTGTCGGCGCTGCGGATGCTCGGGCCCTACAGCCTGGAGATCACCGTCGGCATCGTCGTGGCGATGTGCTTCGTCAACCTGCGCGGCTTACGGGAAGCGGGCCGGCCGTTCGCGATCCCCACCTATTTCTTCATCGTGATGATGACGGTGATGATCACCACCGGTGTGGTCCGGCACCTGATCTGGGGCCTGCCGCAATACGATCCGACCACCCTTGTCGGCGCCGTGCCGGTCGAGCACGCCGACGGGCTCATCATGGGCGCCACCCTGCTGGTGTTGCTGCGGGCGTTCGCCAACGGCGGCGCCTCACTGACCGGGGTGGAGGCGATCTCCAACACGGTGGGCTCATTCCGGGATCCGGCCGGGCGCAACGCCCGCAAGGTCCTGATCGTGATGGCGACGGTGTTGGCTTTCCTGCTGGCCGGCGTCGCCTACCTGGCCTACGCCACCCATGCCACCCCCTACTCCGCGGGCTACCCGTCGGTGCTGTCCGAAATCGCCCGCGCGGTCTTCGGTTCCGGGCCGCTGGGCCACATCCTGTATGCGCTGGTGCAGATCGCCACCGCCGCCATCTTGTTCACCGGCGCCAACACCAGTTTCAATGGTTTCCCCGCGCTGGCGAATTATGTTGCCGGTGACCGGTTCCTGCCGCGCCAACTCGCCAAACGGGGCCACCGCCTGGTGTTCTCGAACGGCATCATCCTGCTGACGGTGCTGTCGGTGTCCCTGCTGATCTTCACCGGTGGCTCGGTGAGCGACCTGGTGCCGTTCTACGCGATCGGTGTGTTCACCGGTTTCGCCATGGCCGGCTACGGCATGACCAAACACCATCTGACACAGAAGGAACCGGGCTGGCGGTACAAACTGGCGATCAATCTGTCCGCCGGGATCGTGTCGACCATCGTGGTGCTGATCTTCGCCATCGCGAAGTTCACCGAGGGCGCCTGGCTGGTGGTGGTCATCTTCCCGATCCTGGTGTTCGCCCTCATCCGGCTCAACCGCGAATACCGCGCCGAGGCCGCCATTCTGGAGACCATCCGCAGCGATCAGAACGGAAACAACTATGACCGTCTGCGGGTTTACGTGCTGGTGAATTCGGTGGACCTGGCCTCGCTCGAGGCGCTGCGGTACGGCCAGGGGCTGGAGGCCGACGAATTCAGCGCCGTCCACTTCAACATCGACGACGAGCGTGCCGAGCAGTTGCGCACGCGCTGGGAGCACTTCGGGCTGCAGACTCCGTTGCGGATCATCGACTGCCCCGATCGCCGATTGATCAGGGCTGCACAGGAACTCGTCACCACCGCGGCCGCGGAGCAGCCCGGCACCAGCGTCACCCTGCTACTGCC
The DNA here is from genome assembly GCF_057656995.1 of Mycobacterium sp. Soil_C_30. Lineage (NCBI taxonomy): Bacteria > Bacillati > Actinomycetota > Actinomycetes > Mycobacteriales > Mycobacteriaceae > Mycobacterium > Mycobacterium sp. Soil_C_30. Next base: position 260,326 of record NZ_JBDGJH010000009.1, read on the forward strand.
GCGCCGCAGCTACGCGCCGATGATCGGGTTCTTCCTGCACGACCGTACTGCCGACCGGATCGCCAGGGCCGTCAGCAGGTTGCCTTTCGCGGTGGCGACGATCGTGCCCTACGACGTGCAATCCCGGATCCGCCAGACGTTCCCGGACCGCTTCGAGGAACGCATCACCCGGGAACTGGAACGGGTGCAGGCACGGGTCGAGGGTTCCGACAGCAGCGCCCAACCGCGCACCCCACCCGGGGTGATCTCGGTGGACAACCTGGTCAGCGGGTTGGGGGCCACGGTGGAAGGGACCGTGGTGCGGGTCGAGGACAAGGTGCGCGACGGCGAGCCGTTGCGGATCGTGGTCCTGGGCGACGACAGCGGTGAACTCAACGTGTTGTTCAACGACGGCCGCGGCGACGGGATCCAGCCCGGCCAGCGGTTACGGATGACGGGCAAGGCCCGTCAGACCGGAACGCGGCCGATCTTCCTGGAGGATCCGGCGGTGACGGCACTGGCCGCGGAGTAGGGCGGCCGCGTACCCTCGCCTTGACAGATCGTTGGGTTTTCCCAACACTTGATTAGGTGAGTCCGGTCAGACGTGGGGAATCTCTTCCCATCTACAACCGCATCCGGGTGCTTCGCGCCGAGCGGCAGATGAGCCGGGCCGACCTGGCGGGCCGGATCGACGTGAATCCGCAGACCGTGGGCGCACTGGAGCGAGGCGATCACTATCCCAGCCTCGATCTGGCGTTTCGCATCTGCGACGTGTTCGACCTTCCCGTCGAAGCCGTGTTCTCGCGCACGGAGTTCACTCCCTTGTCCGCCGAGGTGTACCGAAGGCAATCCCATGGCTGATACCGACCTGATCGAGCGTTACCAGACCTACCGCACCAACCGATTCCTCAAACAGGAACGCAGCTGGGCCAATTCGCTTCCCGGGTGGCGCAGCCGGCACCGGCGCCGGATCCTGGTCGCGGCCTTGGCGGCGGACTTCGTGTTCATGTTCGCAGTCAGCGTGGCATGTGCGTTGGGCGTCCAATGGGCGCCGCTGCTCTGGTTGCCGGCGTGCCTGGTGTTCTTCCCGTTGTGGATCGCGCTGCAGATCGTCTCGGGGCGACGCGGCGACGCTCCCGAAGGCGCGCTCGACGAGTTCGAGATCGCCCAGCGCAACAGCGCGCGGTCCATCGGTCTGACCATCACGCAGAACCTGATGATGATCCCCGTCGCGTACTTGATCTTCGGCGCCGTCTTCACGGGCGGGACCGACACCGAGATGGCCTACGCCGGCGGGCTGATGGCACTGACGATGCTGCTGGCCGGCGGCTGCTCACCCGCGATGATCCTGGGTTGGGTCCGTCCCGATCCCGACGCCGACGACAACTGAGGCGCGGTTGACAGCATCACCTGTCACCATGACCCGGTGATCACCCCAGTCCACCGCCTCCAGGTGATGTCGGGGCGCGACCCGCACGAGAGCGGCCGCGTCGCCACCCCGCTGGAGTTGCTGTTCGACCTGACGTTCGTCATCGCCTTCGGCGTGTCGGCCTCCGAACTGGCGCACATGCTCGCCGAGAACCACCTGGGTACCGGGCTGGCCGGTTTCGCGTTCTCGACATTCGCCATCAGCTGGGCCTGGATCAACTTCAGCTGGTTCGCCTCGGCCTACGACACCGATGACTGGGTGTACCGGCTGACCACGATGCTGCAGATGGCCGGCGTTGTTGTTCTGGCACTGGGCATTCCGCCGGTGTTCTCGTCGATCTACGAAGGCGAGCACGTCGACAACCGGGTCCTGGTCGCCGGTTACGTCGTGATGCGGGTCGCGATGATCCTGCAGTGGCTCCGGGCGGCCCGCCAGGACCCCGCCCGTCGCGCGGCCTGCCTGACCTACGCACTCTCGGTCACGGTGGCCCAGGTCGGCTGGATCGGCGTGATCATCGTCGACACGTCGGTGCCGGTGACGTTCCTGCTCGTGACCATCATGACGCTGGTCGAGATGACGGGTCCGTGGCTGGCCGAGAAGCGGATGGGCGGCACACCCTGGCATTCCCACCACATCGCCGAGCGCTACAGCCTGTTGGTCATCATCGCTCTCGGCGAAGGGGTGATCGGCACGGTCGCCTCCCTCACCGCCGTCGTGCATGAACAGGGCTGGACCGCCGACGCCGTGTTCGTCACGGCCGCCGGTATCGGACTGACGTTCGGTATGTGGTGGGTGTACTTCGTGATCCCCACCGCCGACCTGCTGCACGCCCACCGGGAGCGGTCCTTCCCGTGGGGGTACCTGCACATCATCGTGTTCGGATCGATCGTGGCCACCGGGGCGGGACTGCACGCCGCGGCGTACTACCTGGAGCACCATTCGACGCTCAGCTCGATGTCCACCGTGCTGGCGGTGGCCATTCCGGTGGGTGTTTACCTCGTCTTGATCTGTACGCTCTACGTTTTGCTGGTAGGCCGCTTCGACGTCTTCCACGCGGTGCTGCTGGCACTGGCGGCCCTGGTGCTGGCGGTGGCCATCGCGATGGCTGCCGCAGGGGTGGGAATGGCCGTCTGCCTGCTGGTTGTCACGCTGGCCCCGGCCGTCACCGTGCTCGGCTACGAGCTGGTGGGGCACCGGAGGGCGCAGGCGTCCCTGACTCATGTCTGAGGGGGTGCGCCGGATCGACACGCCCGGCGACCATAACAACCCGGTGTCGAATGGGCCTCTGCCCGAGGCTCAATCGTTGTCCAACCGCGACAGCGGAACCGGGTTTTGCGGGCGGGTCGCCTGGAAACCACATGATTCACTTTCGTCACACGAGTAACAAGCCTGTAAGTCACTGAATCATGGAGGAGCGACTGTCGTGAGGCTCGCAAGAAAAGTTGGTGTGAAGTTGCGCGGGGCGGCAAAGCGGCTGACAGTCGCAACCGTTGCGGCCGCCGCGCTGCCCGGCTTGATCGGGATCGCCGGAGGGTCGGCGACCGCCGGGGCCTTCTCCCGGCCCGGCCTGCCCGTCGAGTACCTCATGGTTCCGTCACCGTCGATGGGACGCGATATCAAGGTCCAGTTCCAGCCCGGCGGCGCCAAGGCGGTTTATCTGCTCGACGGCCTGCGGGCCCAGGACGACTTCAACGGCTGGGACATCAACACCCCGGCATTCGAGTGGTTCGAGAACTCGGGCCTGTCGGCGATCATGCCGGTGGGCGGTCAGTCCAGCTTCTACGCCGACTGGTACCAGCCGTCGCAGGGCAACGGCCAGAACTACACCTACAAGTGGGAGACGTTCCTCACCCAGGAGCTGCCGACCTGGTTGTCCGCGAACCGCGGCATCTCACCGACCGGCAATGCGGCCGTGGGCCTTTCGATGGCCGGTTCCGCATCGCTGACGCTGGCCATCTGGCATCCCCAGCAGTTCATCTACGCCTCTTCGCTGTCGGGCTTCCTCAACCCGTCCGAGGGCTGGTGGCCCACGCTGATCGGCATGGCGATGAACGACGCCGGCGGCTTCAACGCCAACAGCATGTGGGGCCCGTCGGCTGATCCGGCGTGGAAGCGCAACGACCCGATGGTCAACATCAACCGCCTCGTCGCCAACGGCACCCGCATCTGGATCTACTGCGGTACCGGCACCCCGTCGGATCTCGATGCCGCGGGCAACATCGGCAACCTGATGGCCGCACAGTTCCTGGAAGGCTTCACCCTGCGCACCAACCTGACCTTCCGGGACAACTACATCGCCGCGGGCGGACGCAACGGCGTCTTCAACTTCCCGGCCAACGGCACCCACAGCTGGGGCTACTGGGGACAGCAGTTGCAGCAGATGATTCCGGACATGCAGCGGGTGCTCAACGGCGCCCCGCCTGCCGCCTAGGCTCCGGTTCCGTACCAGATCGATCAAGCGGCCCCTGCCACGGCAGGGGCCGCTTTGTCGTTCTACGCCGTCATACCGCGCCCAAACCGGCACACGGGCCCGAAAGTGTGACTCATAGTCAAGTGGTTGAAGAAACATTTACGCGGTTTGGCTAACGAGTGCGGCTAAGCGTTGGGCTGGGGTGTCGA